>DATECD010000177.1:0-7210 GCA_035287065.1 Chlamydiales bacterium
AAAGTCATATCGATCGAGTGGGCAGAGAAATTTACGAAAGAAAAATATGAACTTCGGACATTTCTTTTCGGTACACTCCCTAATCTGCTTCTGCTTTAGCCCACTGCCATGCTTCGCGAATGTGATCCTGAGCATCTTCTCCCGGAAATCTTTCCTCAAGATATCGCCCCCAACTTCCATGTATAGAGAGCGCAGTAAGAACAGCTTCAGTACCAAAATCTGTTCCTACAAGAGCCTCCACTGCAGAATCTTGTGAATAGCCCGTCACAGTATCTACAACTGCACCTAAAAAAACAGCAAGCAGTTTCTCTTGTTTATTATGTACCTCTCTTGCCCTTTCTTTTATCTCTCTTGCCAGTTCTTTTGTCTCTACTGAACAGACAGCAGGCATCTCTATTGAATCGATACGTTTTAAGACTAATTTAGTTTTTTCACATGCAAGATAACTCGTACGAAATATTGAGTGAATTTGCCTTACAAGACGCATTTTCTCAGCGCGATAACTGATCGCACCTTTTAACATACGCAAGAGTCGAGTCGCAACGTGAACTTGGTGATCGTGCACAAACTCTTTTCCCTTGGATAGAAGAGCATCAGAAATGACATACCCTTCTGCAAAAGTAATATCATCTGCAATCCCTTCACTAGCCAAAAGATCAAGTGAAAGCAAATCCATCTCAGGATTTTTTAGTCTTAGCCTTTTCCATCCATCAAGGAGAGCTTCTAAATCTGGCAATTCCATCATCACTTCCCCATCTTCAGAGGTGTAAAATCGATACCCACATAATCGCAAGAGTTGTCTGTTATGCCTATCAGACTCTATCTCTAAGTTGACCCTTTCCAACATTTGTTTTTTCAAAAGCTCGTACATGCTAGTAGCACCTTCTGCCATCGCCATATAAAACGGTGTCCGCAGAATTTGATTCACTGCCTCACGAATACGGTTTTCTAAATCCCTTTCCTCTTCTTCGTTGCAAGGTTCGCACCATGCCTCCATAGCCGCTTTGGTCGAATACTCAACGGCAGGATATTGCTTATGCGTCATCTCCTCGACCCTTTTCTCCCTTTCTGCGTGATCCATATGGCAAAGTCGGTTGTCATATTCTTCTACTGCCTCAAATTCATAAATGTAACCAATACCAGATGGAGAAGGCCTCCGTCTTAGACACTTCCAAAATGTTCCCGATCGCTCTTCACATTCTTTCTTTTCATCTGTTAGGTCGGATAACTTAGATGTTGAAAAACTTCGTCTTATTGGAAGAGGAGATAGACTCTTTTGAGAAGCAATATCTGCTGTATCTAAAGACCGCCTTCCGACGATCCCAGTTTTAACAGTTAAAGATGCTCCATCACTTTCTTCTCTATGTTGTGGAGGAAAATCACTCCCACCAGAAATCGCATGTAAAATATTCATTAAAAAAACCTATAATAAAATAAAAATTATTCAATAACACAAACTAATAAAGATGTTTTATTATACAGAAAAAATAATAAAAATGCAAAAAATACAGAAAATTTTTCAATTTACGAAAGGAAAGCCAATGCATAGATTTTTTTTGGAAATGTTTCAGCTAGTTCTTTCACAACGTCTCGCATCTCCTTAGCATTTAGTGTATTAGCAATGACAAGTAAACACAAGCCCTCCTCGATCATCTCGATATCCCGCACTAAGGAATTGAGCGCGGGTAAGACGGGGCGCCCTAGCAATTCGCCAAAGACTTGCGCTGTTTGTAAGAGTCCCGAAAGGGGGAGAATCAGATCAGGCACAGGCCATCCCAATTGATCCCATTGAAGCCATAAAAAACTACCCATCGCCTCTGGAAATTGTTGCACTTTCTGACAAAGAAAATATGCGGGGTCACTTCGCTCAAAAACGTATGCGACGGGGATCGGAAGAAGAGGGTCTTCTTTGCATTCTATACAAAGAGTGGGCTCTTCAATTTCTCGAAAGCAATGGATGCACCTCCCTTCTGGATCAATCGGAGCGCAAAAGAGCCAGCACTCTGAACAGAAAAGAGGAGATGAGCGAGATTCAAGACAGCATCCACAAAACTTAGGAAAAATAAAATCGAGAAAATTTCCTCGATGTAGCCTCATACTCGATTTTTTTTCTGCAGGTGAAACTGGGGATCATTCAGTTTCCCATCGATAGAAATCCAAAATGATTCTGTGAGTTTGAAAAGGACAAATTGCTTCATCTCAACAAAGATGTTGAGATTACCATCGAGGTCCATAGTGGGCGCAGGATTTGGGACTAAGAAAAACTGCGATCTCTCCGCTTCACTGTAAGAATGCGCTAACTCTTTCAGATGGAAAAGCCCACCATGCAACTCATAGGTGAGCTGACCTCGAACGGGGATGAGAAGCTCAAGGTCAAGGCCAACAATCCGACTCAAGAGATCTGAGGGGATATCAAAAACTGTGTGCTCTCTTCGATAGGAGTTAATGAACGTCAATTCCCCTGTTGCTCGGTATGTTTTAGGCTCATCGAGAAGGCCTTGCAATCCATGCATTTTAAATTCTCTGACAACTAAAGGACCTGCTTTTTCAAGGGGAGCTTCTTCTCCCTCTTTTCGCAAAAGACTTGGTCTCAATTCATAAAAAGAAAGATGAGGGATAGAAAGAGTCCAAGGGCTATCTTCACCAAGGGCAATGATCCGATCGATCTTCATAATCCCCGCTTCATCGCTTAATTTCAGATCGGAAAGAAGAGCCTGAGAGGGACTAAATGCAATCTCTCCTAAAAGCGTACGAAATTGATAACCGAAAAGCTCCACTTGTTTGCCACTAAGAATGCCTTCAAAGGAAAACGTATGGGGAAGGAGTGAAAGTTTTCCTTTTAATTCGTAGTTTTTTCCCATTTTGAGATCTTGCACAAGGTGCACAAGGCGAGGAGAGAGAAAAGGAGAAATCTCTCTACAATGGATCTTTGCAGTCCCAATCAAAGGCTCTTCTAATCCTACGCGACAAAAAGAGGCTTCAACCCCACTAAATTCCCCATCGATTGTTTCAATTTGAACTCCTAAGTCAGGTTTGTAATGCCAGTCGATAGAGAGTTTTTTTCTCTTTTCTTCTTCTCCTAGCTGTAATCTCCCCTTCCATTTCTCATGTTCACTTTTTGATGCAAAAAGCCCCACCTCAATCAAAGTTGCTGGGTGAGGATATTGAAAATTAAGCCACGCCCGATCTTTCTCATAAAAGAAAGAGAGCGCCTGCACAAAATGACGTTCATTCTGCCAAGGAATTTCTCCCTCTTTCATAAAGCAGGAAAAGTGAGAGTCAGGGGCCCATTCTAAATCAGCAACACAGTCAAGTCCACTTGCTGCCTCCCAAAGGAGCATTTCTGGCGGAAGATAGAGGCGACACTTATGCAATTTACATAAAAAATTTGTCAGTTCTACTTCGACAAGATCTGTTTGCAAATGAAACGGAGAACCATGTGCCTGAATATCCACTCCCGTGCAAAGTGCTCGACCTGTCGAATCGATAAAAAGATGGATGAGCTCTTGATTTTCCCATTCGATTTCTTGCCACTGACAGCTGCAAGGGAGAAGATCAAAATCGGCCTCCCATTTCTCTTTCCAAGAAAAACACCCACTCCCTTCAAGTCGCCCCTTCAATCCTTCTCCTTTGAATAGTTCTAGATCGACCCAGATGTCAGGAACTTGTAGCTCGATCTGAAAAGAGGAATTGATGGATCCATTTAACTTAAGTTGGCAAAGAGGTTCTCCCTCATTTTTCCAATCAATCTGCTCTGAAGAAAAATAGAGCGGTTTTTTCCCTTTTGCAAAAGAAAAACAAAGGTCAATGTCTCCCTCTAAAAAGGAATATTCCCTCATGTTTGCAAAATCGGGAAAAAAAAGTGGCGCAATGTAGCAAAGCTCTTTCACAGGTAAAGAGGTGTGCAACTCCCCATCAAAAAGGATGGGGAACCCTGCAAAATGTGATGTTTTTGCATCAAGCGCCCATCCTGTTTCTTGCCAAATCCCTAAAAGGCGCGCAGCATCCCAACACCCTCGATCTAATCTTAGATCAAAAAAAACTGTTTTCTCTCTTCTTTCAATGAGAGGGAAAGAAAATGCAATTCCATTAGGAAGCGCCCCTCTTCCCTGAAAATACCACCCCTCTTCACCTCCTACCCAACCTGTTCCTGCAAGAGAAAATTCCTCCACCTTCCCATCTGTCACTTCAAAAAAGAGCCCCTCTTCGCTAAAGGTCCCTTGAAGAAAAAGTACCGTCTCAAGATCTTCAATCTTTCCTTGTAGTTCACATGTAAGCTCTTTCCCCTTACAAATAGACCCAGAACCAAACAACATTTCCCCTTTCAAATCACCCTTAGAAAAAGATGCATCAGAAAATAAGAATTGGACCTCTTTTTGCGAGGAGATAGTTCCCCATGCCTTCTTACAATAAAAAGGGGAAAAGCTCACTTCTTTTGCTTGGAAAGAAAGATCCCACGCTAATCCAATTCCTTCTGCCTGAAAATCCACTTGCATTCCCTGAACATCAAAAGAAAGAATTTTCGGATCGATCCACCCGAAAAAAGATTGTAAAAGTTTCCCCTCTTTTGCTCCGATCTCTTGCATCTCTGCCTTCCATTTTTCTCCTTCTGACTGGAAAGAAAAATGGGATTGATCCAAAGAAAGAAAAAGTTCGCTCCACTCAGGAGCTGCCCCTTGAATAAATGTTTTCCCTTGTACTGCTACTGGAAACTTTTCAGAGCCTACGATCCCGACTCCTGTAAGTTCACATTTGGCACCTAAATCTGCAGTAAACGTAAGCTCCCCTGAAATTTTCTGCACTTGCCCAATTTCACCCCATAACTCCCCATTTTTTAAGGCTAAACGAAGATGCCCCTCGTTTAAAAAAGAAGAATCTAATGCTCCTTCCCAATCAAGCTCCCCTGCAATCTCACGAACTTGAGTTCCTACCCCCCCCCTTTCCACTTGCAAATGGGCTACTCCCTTCTTCCACTCATGATCTTGTAAAACCAAATGGACCCATCCTGTCGCCTCTCCTTGTAAGTCAAACCACTCTTTTAAAAGGGAAAAATCAAAACGGTTGAGATTGGCATAAAGACTCATCTCCTTTCCTTCATAGATAGCCTCTACGTCCCAGCTACAAGACCCTTTCTGAAAGAAAAATCTCCCCACTTGATGAGGCCAGTTCCTCTCGCAAGAAAATTGAATCTCTCCCAAGCCTTTGCGAAAAAAAATCCCATTGTTTACAGAAAATTTCCAGTTGCTGGAGCCTTCTAGCTTTGGAATTTCCCTTATCGCTACGTAAGGTCCATCTAGCTCAATTGCCTTTGTTAGTAGTGAAATCCGGACTTGGCTGATCTCTGCATTCAGCTCATCCATTGCAATGCAAGCTCGATCAATGCAGATCTTCCCTTCTCGCCAATCAATTGTCTCATAGGAGAAATCGATCTTCTGAAAGAAATGGAGATAGAGTTTAAAACAAGAGGCGCCCCCCTCAAGGAGAAGGGTTTTTCCGAAAAATGTACCTGCAAAAAAGATCAAAAGAGAAAAAAGGAACCGCCGCATGGATCATCTGTTGCGTAGTGATTTTTAGCTACTCTTTCAAATACCTCTGATATTCAGCCAAAGTAAAGAGCTTTGTCACCTCTTTAGAGTCAAACCCTTCCACCTCAAAGAGCCACCCATCTGATTCAGGGGAGCTATTGATGAGCCCAGGTTCTTTACTCAATGCTTTATTGACTGCAACAACAGTTCCAGAAATCGGGGCATAGACGTCAGCTGCCGCTTTTGTCGACTCAAGGACAGAAGCCTCTTTTCCCGCTTCAACTTTTTCTCCCACTTTTGGAAGTTCCACTGCGACAATCTCTCCCAATTCCCCTTGTGCGTATTGGGTGATGCCAATCCGGGCGCGTATCCCTTTAACCTCAATCCATTCATGAGAACGTGTATAAAAAATATTATCGGACAAGTTTCAAACTCCCCCAGGTTGCTGGATGTTGTTCAATTGTAAAATCAGATGAGCTCACCGAGAAATGGGAAGGGGGACCATCTGATCGATTGATTTGATAGGTAAAGCCTAAGCGAGAAAAAGTAAGCGGGTCGTAACCGTGTAAAGAATCAGCAGGGATAGCAATCGCAAGAAAATAACAGTTTTTCCCTATCTCTGCGTCACATCCAAGATTTTTTGAATCTGCAAGTGGGTGGATGTCTTCTCCTCGAAAACGGGTCACTTCCCTTTTTTCTTTTGGAGAAAAGCGAAAATGGTGGCAAAATCTAGAGACAACTCCTTTTACTTTCAAATCTCGCGTATCAATGAAAAGCTCAACAAAGTCTTTCTCAGGATCTAAAAATGGAACATCGACCTCAATGAAAAAAGAGACTCCTTCTTCATTCCACCCCGCATAGACATTTGCAAATTCATCTTCATCTAAAAGATCAGCCATCGAAGGAAGAAGCCATTTTTTCCCCCTCCCTACCGCTTTTTCCGTGTAATAGCAACTCGCCATCACGCCGAAAAATTGCGCAGGAGTTAAAGAGGGGAGATTCTCAAAAAGATCCATTGCTTCCTAGTTTCTACAGAATGGAAAGATCTGTCAACATTTTAGAGTGGGATAAATACAGCCCTCAACGGAAGGGTTCGATCGGTAATTTCCTAAAAGCTCTACGTTGGGGAACTTTTTCCGCACATCTTGTTCAAATTGCAAAAGCCTCTTGTGGTAACCAACGAAAAACCGTGGGATCGCCCCTTTCACCAAAGAGGAGGTAGCAAAAATGGGCTCTTCACGCACGGATAGGTGTCTTGCCATCGCATCGCGCAACACCTCAACCCCTCCTTCTCGAAGGATTCCCGTAATGCGCACAACATCAGCTGGGCCTTGTTCTGGAAATAGGGAAGATTCCCAAATCATTCCGAGCAATTTCTCTTTTTCTTTACTGGGAATAAGATATCCAATCCCCTCCTTTGGAAGCTTTACGCCTCGGTATGCAAGATGTGCGACAACTAGATCTTGCGCCTCTGCATCGACCCAAAGGCCAGTGAGTTTTCCAATTGTTTGAAGAGGAAGGGCAGAAAAAATTTGATCTATTTCATAAAAAGAGCCATTTGCTACGACCCCCGTTTTCTCAATAGACTCTACCTCCTCACCGACGTGCAATTCAATATTTGATCTTTGACCAAGTCTTTCAATGAGTGAATGCATCCCACGTCTTAGAGTAAAAAATTGCCTTTC
>DATECD010000178.1:0-17506 GCA_035287065.1 Chlamydiales bacterium
GGAAGTGAATAATGCAACCCGCCGTTTTAAGTCTTTAAAACTTTCTATGCTTGCCGCTACCTTGGGACAATATATTCTGCATGCCTCAAAAGCAAGAAATCGAATAATCTTTTTATCCTCTGCAGGTACATTATTAAACTCGTAATGCATCAGAAGATCATCAACGCTTCCAAGGAAGCAATTATGCAAGATATAACAGCGAAATTTCTCAGGCAAGGATTCCATGAGTATTGGTCTAGTATTTTGGTTTCTGTCGACAACTGCATTAGCTCTGTTACGATAAGGACCTTCTGTTATCTGATCGCCCAGGTTGGTTTGTTCTACGGGTATGCCGGTAGGCTTCGTTGGAACCGATTCAGTTTGGTCAACAAATTGCACTTCATTGGACGTTTGTGCGCTGGAAAAAAGGCAGGAAAAAAGAGAAAAAGGGAAGCGCCATTTTTTTGAGTTGCTTTCTCCAGGGTTCACTTCGGTATAACGGGATGCGTCAAGTGTGTTAGTAGCTTTTAGGGCGTCTTTGGTCTCGGTGAGTTGGATAAAACTTTCATTTGCTGCACTCGAGGTTCTCCTGTCACAATCCGATGGATTACGGATCCAACAAGGTTTTATTAATAAATTGTAGAAGGTCGTTGCAAGGATTGTTATAAAGTTTATCATAACCAATTAATGTTGTTATATTACATAAATATTAACATAACTAATCGATTGATTCCACAAAAACCATTGCATAAATCCATTAAATAGATTACTTTATACAATAGAATTTTTGAGTCCCTAATGAAACGGAAGTCTATCCCTGTTCTTGAGCCATCTGAGATTACGTATGATAGAACAGGAGCTATTAAGGAAGAAACACTTACGCCGCATCCTTGGCTCCGCTTTCTCGCTCGGATGCTCGATTATTCCCTTTGGCTGACCCTACTGGGACTTACCCGATTTTTTCTTTTTAAGGGCCATTTTGCGGGGGGGAAGGGGGCGTTAGTCCCTTGGGAGTTTATCGCTTTTTTCCCTATAGAGGCCGCTTTTCTTTGCATTTGGGGGAAAACGGTAGGTAAACATTTTTTGAAAATAGGGATCCGTCAGGGGAAAAGGGGAAAGCTTTCTTTGATCTCTTCTTGTAGGAGGAGTTTAAGCGTCTGGTTTCGGGGGGTTGGGATGATGATCCCATTTTTTAACTGCATCTGTATGCTTTTTGCTTATTATCGGCTGATGAGTACAAAAGTAACGAGCTGGGACCTGGACGAAGGGATTGTGGTCTTCTACCGCCCCATTGGCTACTCACGCGTTTTTGTTGCAGGGGCATTTAGTTTCATTACGTTTTTGCTCTATTATGGACGAGGGGCATGATCAGGTCTCGGGAACTCTTCACAGCGTCTTTGTTTAACGACTTCTTCTACTATTCTAAGAACTGTCTCTTTTTCATAATAAGAAAGCGTCTTTATTTTTTTAGTTGTGTATCCAGAAACATGTAAAAGATCAGTCGCCGTGCTCCAGCTTTTTTTGAAAGAATGAGTCATAAATCGTCTATATAGACCTTCAGTAAATGCGTGCTCTGCAAGCGCTTGAATGACTTCTTTGTCCCCAGGACGTGAAACGATTCCTTGCACATAAAATTTATTACTTTCCAAAATCTCTTCGACTGTGCAAATGGTTTTGTCAAATTGGACATCAGCTATAAACCGTTTTTCTAAAACATCTATGAATGCAATTTTAGCAAGCTTTCGAATAGTTTGCTCATCGCCAGAATTATCTTCGATCATTTTGTCACATCCTGAATAATGCAAAAGTGCATCAACAGTAAGAATGTAGGGGTTGTGTTTAGCAAAAAGTCTACATCTCCTAGGTACATCTTCTATTAAGACGTCTCTTGCTAGTTGTAGAATAACTTCAGAAGGGGATTTCTCTATTTTTTGTATGTTAATTCCGCAGTTTTCTAAAAGCGCGCTCGCTGTACAAATAGATGGATCATGCTCTGCGATATTTTGAAATACCTGTCGCAATTCCTCTAAGGACTTCTTCAGTGTATTCTGTGCAAGTTGCCTGATCGCTTTTTCTTCATCGATCGTCATACTGTTCATTTCTTTTTCCGTAAATCCGCAGATTTTCAAAAGAGCGTCCACGCTGCAAATTGTTGGATCATAATCAACCACGATTTCAAATCGCGACTGAACTCCTTCTAAAAATGCTTCTTTTGCAATTTGTCGAATTGCCGTTTGCTCGCGTAGCTTAAGTTGAGTGATCCTTGTTTCTGTAAAGCCATGATGTTCCAAGAGGGTTTTGGTGGAGTAAATTTCAAGGTCATTGTAGGTCTTATCTACAAAAGTCTTCCATAGTGCAAGTTTAAGATCAGGCTTTGACCATGTGATAGGTGGCCTTACGAGATCTGTCGCAATCAGTCTAGGACTTATTCCAGTTTCGTCTGGGAGTTCAAAAATCTCTTTTGCTAATGACTTCGTAACTTCTTGTATATTAGCATATTGAGCTCTTGTAAGATTTTGCATCTCTACATAGCTGGGAAGGGTTTCGATAGTGGCGCTTAAAAGTAAGCTTAACCCAGTAATAAATGACACAAAAACCTTATTGTTAATGTAGCAATTATACAAAAAATAAACTTATTTTAACATTAAAATAATATTTATATATTATTCGTCGTTACATCCAGTTCCCTTGCTTCCTCCGACATAAAATTTTTCCTTACTGATTTATTGGGGCGATCTTTTATCTTAGTTCTTAAATGTCGAAGAAAAAGATCTTAGCCTTTCTTCTTCCGCCTCTTTTAGGCATTGCCATATGGTATTGCCCTGTTCCCGATGGGGTGATGAGGGATGCGTGGCACCTTTTTGCGATCTTTGCGGCGACGATCCTCGCTGTTATTGTAAAGCCTTATCCTATGGGGGTTGTTGCCCTTTTTGGGTTATCGGCTACTGTTTTAACGGGTATTTTGACTTTTGATCAGGCGTTTAGCGGCTTTAGCAACGATGTTGTGTGGCTTGTCGTTTTTGCTTTTTTCATCTCACGCGGATTTATCAATTCTGGGCTTGGGAACCGCATTGCCTACCGGATCATGAGCTTGATTGGGAAAAATAGCATTGGGCTTGGGTATGGGCTTGTTGCAACGGATTTACTGATTGCGCCGATGATTCCTAGCTTGACAGCAAGGGGAGGGGGGGTGATCTATCCGCTCCTAAAAGCGCTTGCCGATATTTTTACAGGCTCTTCTCACGACCCGAGGATGGGATCATTTTTGACTCTTGCCGCATTTCAAGGGACAGCGATCACAAGCGCGATGTTTTTGACGTCAATGGCGGGAAATCCTCTGATTGCCCAGTATGCAAAGACTTATGGGATTTCCATTACATGGGGAAGTTGGGCGATAGCTGCTATTGTTCCGGGACTGATTAGTCTTGCAGCGACCCCTTATTTGATCTATCGACTCGTTCGCCCAACGATTCGCCATACGCCTCATGCAAAAGAGATGGCATCAAAAAAACTTAAGGAAATGGGACCTCTCACATGGCAAGAGTGGATCATGTTGGGGACATTTTTATTGATGATCGTCCTCTGGGCAATTGGCGATGCGATTGGATGGAAGGCAGCTATTTCTGCAATGCTAGGGTTAGCGATCCTCCTTGCAACTGGGGTGCTCCGTTGGAAAGACCTCCTTGAGGAATATAGCGCGTGGGATACATTCATTTGGTTTTCTGTATTGATCACGATGCCAAAGTTTTTAACGACATTTGGATTTACCACTTGGTTTGGAGATTCCATCGTCTCTTCGATGGCAGGACTTGAGTGGTTGAGCGGCTTTCTTGTTTTATGTCTTATTTACTTCTATTCTCACTACCTTTTTGCTAGCAATGTTGGGCATATCACAGCTCTTTATGTCCCTTTTCTTATCGTTGCGATTTCTCTTGGGACTCCAACAGAACTCGCAGCGCTTGCACTTGGCTTTTTAAGTAGTTTATTTGGCGGCCTTACCCACTACGGCTCAGGTCCTGCGCCCATTCTTTTTGGAACGGGGTTTGTAACAGTTGGGGAGTGGTGGAAAGTGGGGGCTATTGTTGGTTTCCTAAATATGCTGATTTGGATTTTTTTCGGTGGCCTCTGGTGGAAATTACTCGGTTTGTGGTAACAAGTCGAAAGATGACACGTCATAACCCTTTTCAGACACTACGCCCTTTTAAAAAGGGCTTTTTCTATTCCTTACCCGCGTTGGCAAAGGAAAAAAAAATCCAACTATCGCGTTTACCTGTTTCGATCCGGGTGATTTTAGAATCGCTTTTGCGAAACTGCGACGGCAAAAGGTTACGTGAAGAAGATATTCTTACGCTTGCTAGATATCAACCTAAGAAACCATCGCAAGAAGATATCCCTTTTTGCGTTGCAAGGGTCATTCTCCAAGACTTTACGGGTGTCCCTCTTTTGGTCGATCTTGCTGCAATGCGCGATGCGATGGCAGAAAAAGGGCTCGATCCAAAAAAGATTGAACCAGGTGTTCCTGTTGATCTTGTGATCGATCACTCTGTACAGGTAGATCGGGCAGGGACAAAAGATGCATATGCGTTCAATCTCAATTTGGAGTTTGAGAGAAATCAAGAGCGTTACGAGTTTATGAAATGGGGGCAGGGGGCTTTTCAGACGTTTAAAGTCATTCCACCTGGCATTGGCATTGTGCACCAAGTCAACTTGGAAAAGATTGCAACTGTTGTCATGGAAAAAGAGGGACTTTTCTTTTTTGATACAGTTGTTGGAACAGATTCCCATACGACGATGATCAATGGGCTTGGAGTTGTTGGATGGGGAGTTGGGGGAATTGAAGCAGAAGCTGCGATGCTTGGGCAGCCGATCTCACTTGAAGTGCCTGAAGTGATCGGTTTTTGTTTAGAGGGAAAATTATCAGAAGGCGTTACTGCGACAGATCTTACTTTGTATGTGACAGAGATTTTGCGCAAAGAGAAGGTGGTGGGTAAATTTGTTGAGTTTTTTGGTGAGGGGACAGCGACGCTTTCTGTTGCTGATCGAGCAACCATTGCCAATATGGCTCCTGAATATGGAGCTACGATGGGTTATTTTCCAGTGGATGAGAAGACGATCGATTATCTCCGTTTAACAGGAAGACCGAATGAACTTATCGAGCAGATTGAAGACTATTGGAAAGCGCAAGAGCTTTTTGGAATCCCACGCAAAGGAGAGATCGATTACACAAAAGTTGTTATGTTGAATTTAAGCGAGGTGCGCCCCTGTGTTGCAGGACCTAAGCGGCCTCAAGATCGGATCCCGATTGAGTCTGTAAAAAGTCAATTTCAAAAATTATTGCGCGCTGATGTAAGTGCTGGTGGGTATGGCAAAACAGAATCTGAACTTGCCAAAGAGGTCTTCCTTCGCTCTTTTGCTGCAAGACCTGCTAGTGATTCGGGGGGAACAAAAGAGCCAGAAAGCGCAAAAGCGATCTGGAGTGAAGAGGAGATGTTGGGCAATCGCCCCTACACAAATCCGATGGTATCTCCTGGTTATTCAGAAAAAAGTAAGAAAAATGGCCCATTAACTCACGGCTCGATTGTCATTGCTGCAATTACTAGCTGTACCAACACGAGCAACCCAAGTGTGATGATTGGGGCAGGGCTTGTTGCGAAAAAAGCTGTTGAAAAAGGGTTGACTATCCACCCTTTTGTTAAAACAAGTTTAGCGCCTGGTTCTCGCGTTGTCACAGATTACCTTGTACAAACAGGGCTTCAAAAATTTCTTGATATCTTGGGATTTCAACTTGTTGCCTATGGTTGCACAACGTGTATTGGGAATAGTGGCCCTCTTGATGAAAAAATTGAGACCCCCATTAAAGAACATGATCTCATCACTGCAAGTGTACTGAGTGGAAATCGAAATTTTGAAGCGCGCGTTCATGGATCTGTCAAAGCAAATTTCCTGATGTCTCCCCCTCTTGTTGTCGCTTACGCAATTGCGGGGAAAATCGACATTGACCTCACAAAAGAGCCTCTTGGAAAAGGGAGCGATGGGAAAGAAGTTTTCCTTCGCGATATTTGGCCGAGCTCAGATGAGATTGAAAAAGCAAAACAAAAAATTGCGCCCACCCTTTTTACAAGGCGTTACGCAAACATTTTAACAGATAATCCCGTTTGGGATCAGATTGGGACAAAAAAATCTGCTCAATATATGTGGGATTCTAAGAGTACCTATATTCGACGCCCCCCATTTTTTGAGGATTTTTCTTTAAAAAAGCCCCCGCGAAGAGAACTTACTCAGCTTAGAGCTCTTGCTTTCTTTGGCGATTCTGTGACAACAGATCACATTTCGCCAGCAGGCGCTTTTAAAAAAGAGACGCCAGCTGGCAAGTATCTCCAATTGCAAAAGGTCGATGAATCCAATTTCAATAGCTATGGCAGCCGCAGAGGAAATCACGAGGTGATGATGCGCGGCACTTTTGCAAATGTCCGGATCCGAAATCACCTTGCAGATGGAAAAGAGGGCGGGTTTACAAAACTTTTACCAGATGGTGTCGTGATGCCCATCTTTGATGCATGCGCTGAGTATGCAAGGCGCGATGTACCTTTAATCATCTTTGCAGGAAAAGATTACGGGATGGGGAGTTCTCGCGATTGGGCTGCCAAAGGGACAGCTCTTTTAGGTGTTCAGGTTGTCGTTGCGCAAAGTTTTGAAAGGATCCACAGGAGTAACCTGATCGGAATGGGGATATTTCCTCTCCGATTTGAAGAAGGAAAGTCCATTGAAAGCCTTGGATTAGAGGGAAAAGAACTTTTCTCCCTGAAGGGGATAGAGAAACTAAAACCCCGTCAGAAAGTCATTTTAGAGATAGAGCACAACGGCACCAAACGGAAAGCAACGCTTATTTCCTGTATGGATACTCCGCAAGAAATTGAGTATCACCTGCATGGGGGAATTTTACCCTATGTGTTACGTCACTCTTGCGAAAATTGATCATAAAATGCTAATCATGGACGCTATCGCAAAATATTTTTTTGAGGTGTATTTTGGGACAGGCTCTCACATTTCCTTTTCTTTTCCCAATGCGGGCTTCTTACAAATTTCGAGAGCCAGAATCGCCATGCTCTTTTTTCGATCAGCCTTATGTGGTATTTGAAGACCGTGATTTTTTCGAAAAATGTCACCAAAGCTTACTCTATCTTCCACAGCCCCGTTTTGATACGGAAAAACTTTTTGATCAGGTGATTGAGCTCACCGCCCGCGCGAAGGCAAAAGATGTCATTCCCGCCGAAAGGATTTGGCTTGGGATCTATTTTGATCGAGAGATCAATGAGGGGATCCACCCTAAAGTTTCGATCCGTTTCATCGACAAAGAGGTGGGCTTTGGAGTATTTGCCGAACAGCGCATCCCCCCTTGCTCATTTATAGGGGAGTACACGGGGAAACTGATCCCTTGGAAAAAATGGATCCTTCGGGAAAAATTTCACGCAGTTCGCTATACTGTATGGGGGTCAGAAAGAAAAAAGTTCATTTTAGATGGGGAGACGATGGGTAATTTTACCCGCTGCATCAACCATAGCTTTACCCCGAATGTGTGTCTCCAATCGGTCTATTGGAAGGGGATTCCCCGAATGATTTTTATGTCTTTAAAAGAGATTACAGCAGGGACGCAACTCACATTTGACTACGGCGCTCTTTTTTGGAAAGAGCATCCCTCTTTACCAAAAGTATTTTTTTAACATGGTTTTGCTAAAAATTGAAAAGGAGGGAATCCCTTCTGACGTTTCCATTACAGAATTTGAGAAAATGACGGAGAGCCGTTTCATCCCGCATCTTCAGATTAATGACTTACATCTTTTTAAAAAGATTGTTAAACAAACAGGGAAGCTCTATCGAAAAGGGGAATTGACAAGGCTTCAGCTTTGGCAGGGGAGTTACTATCGCAAAGAGTTAACCTCATTTTATTTGCCAGATGTCGTATTTCGTTGGATCAACCCTGAAATTGGGTGGGGGGTTTTTGCAAATCGCCCCATTCAAAAAGGGGAATTTATCAGCGAATATGGGGGGCTATTGCGGAAAAAGCAAAAGATCGACTCTAAAAATAGTTACTGTTTCCAGTATGCGATCACTGAAGAACATCTTCTTCCTTACATCATCGATGCCCGCGATCAAGGTGGGGTTGCAAGGTGGATCAATCACAGCTTTCACCCCAATCTTCTCACAACGCTTGCCACATTTGATGAACTCACTCACATTATTTTAATTGCTAATGAGCCGATCTCAAAAGGTGCGCAGCTCCTCTACGACTATGGACCCGATTATTGGGCTTCTCGAAAAGGATTGCAGAGAATCGAACACCTGAGTACCTGACTTATTTAAAGTGCACCACAGAGATAAATACCACAGAGAGAAGAGATTAGAAATGCGTGCTTAGAAATTTTATCTAAAAATATAGCATCCAAAATATCTCTCGGTGGTGGTTATCTCTGTGGTGAATTTTTGCAACGCTTTGATAATTAAGGTTAGAAAAAATCGCAGTATACAGTTTCAATTCTTGCTTTGCCTCTTTAGTACACATATAATCTAGATCTTTATGTGGAAAATGCGGTTTTTTGGTTTTTTTGTCTTTGTTTCTTCGCTTGTGGCAACTGTCAATGAGCCCCTCCGTATCTCTTTTTTTAGCGGCTACAGGAACGATCGCCTCCACTGGCACCTGCAAGATGGTGGGACTGGGCTTTTGACCTACAGCGAGCTCTACCGGAATCTCCAGTTCTGGGAAAATGGGGTCGATCTCCGTGTCATCCATCGCGACCTCGCCTTTTTCTTAAGAGGGAGTTATGCGGCATTTGGCAAAGGGAAACTTTTTGAAACCTACGATTCCCTTTCCTTTACCCCTCTTTCTCCTCAGTTTCAATTTCACTCTCAAGGATGGGCAGCAGATTGCTCAGGTACGTTTAGCTATGCTGTGAACTTAACTCCAGATCGAACCTACCGCGTAATCCTTTTCCCGCTTGTCGGTCTTTCGGGCCATTTTGAGCGCATCTGGAGTAGGGGAGCTTCCCCTGAAACGTTCACTTCAGATCAGGCAGTAGATGCAAACTCTTTTTCCATGAGTTCTTCTCTTCCAAATCCTCTCCGTCTCACTTGGTATGGAGCCTTTTTGGGGGCAGCTTTTCAGGCAGCTCCCGGCAACAATCTCTTTCTCCAAGCAGGCTATCGTTACCATTGGTTAAATGCGCGTTTCCATACGGGATATAAAGAGAATGTCACATTCGATACGATAGATGGGCTTCAGCAAGAAGAGACTCTCTCCCATGTGAAAGCGCAAGGGAACGGCAATATCGGGCAGTCGGGTTGGGGACAGGTTGACTACGCACTTTTTCCTTGGAGGATCGGTCTTGGGGCCTCGATTCACTATTTTTCCAGCACGCTTCTTCCTGCTAAGGTGACGATGAAAACAAATTCAGAAGAGACTGAAACACTACATCAAAAACTAAAGGTACGATTTACCCCAATTTCTGGTTGGTTCATTGTCTCAAGGGAGATTTAGATGGAAAAAGAGGCAGCAAATCTGATTTATGGCGTTCATGCAGTGCGAGAAGTTTTACTTCATGCGCCGCATCGCCTCATTCGCGTCATTTTAGAAGAGGGGAGAGTTGAGAAAAAAGAGGAGATTGTCTCACTTTGCCAAAAAGCTAAAATTCCTCTTCAATTTGTTTCAAAAGAGCGGTTGAATCGGATGACAAACTCCTCTTTTCATCAATCGATGGCAGCAGAGATCAAACAGAGAGTCTTTCTTGATGTGAAAGGGTTTTTAAAGCTCATCGAAAGCAAAGAGAATGCTCTTATTTTGATGCTCGATCAGATTTTTGATCCCCAGAATTTTGGCTCGTTAATTCGGAGTGCAGAATGTTTTGGAGCAGATGGCATTGTCTGGTCTAAAAATAGAGGCACAGATCTTACGTCAACTGTTGTCAAAGCAAGTTGTGGGGCAAGTGAACTTCTTTCCCTTGTGCGCATTTCAAATCTTGCGCAAGCTGTTGAGGAATTTCAAAAAGCAGGCTTTAGCGCGATCGCAGCTTTAGTTACTCCCTCTTCAGAAAATGCCTTCACATTCCATTTTCCACCTAAAACTCTACTCATCGTAGGTTCTGAAGGAGAGGGGATTCAGCCTTTGATCCAAAAAAAAGCAGACCACTCTCTCTACATCCCCATGCAAGGAAAAATCGCCTCTTTAAATGTATCCAATGCAGCCGCCATCCTCCTTGCTCTTTATCGACAAGAGACTAGGGAGTGTACCGAAAAGAATAGGAAAAAATAACAGGATGGCAGGATGGACAGGATGGAAACGAAGAGCTTAAGCATGCGGACTTACTAGGAAGATTAGCTGTAATGATTGAGTTTTTTAAAGTGCTTAGGACGGTTTCGAGAAATTGAGGTAACCGGGATCCCGGTTACCTCATTAAATTTAGAAGTCAAATTTTGCTGTGAAATTGAGTCCGTGCAGGTAGAGGTCACCAGCTGGGCCACCAGTTCCTGTCACGACTTGATCCATTAGTCTGCGGATTAGGTTTTGTCCCCAGAAAACGAGGAAATCATAATCGGCAGAAAAATCGATGTGATACTGCTCATCAGCAAGGTACATTCCCCAGCCTAAGCCTAAGCCCATATCCAACTCAGGACGGACTGTGCTGTAAGAGCCTTGGGATGCGTGAATGGTGCTTGGAACAGTTGCTGCAGTTACGCCATTTTCTCTATGTTTTACAGATGTAAACGCTGTGAAAAGAGCAGCAGCTGCAACATTTCCTTCCACTCGAACTCCTTGTCCAAGAAGGCCGTGGAATCCAAGACCTGCTCTTGGTCCTAAAGACCAAGAATTGGAGTAGTTTGTCGATGTAATTGTAGGAAGAGCGCCAGAATTGAGTAGGGCAGAAGGCGTTGCATGGATAACCAATGCATTGCGGATCCACGCAGCTCTAAGAGATGCAAATGGGGAGATCACTCCTCTTCGGCTTTGGTAGAAAGGGCGTGCTGCTTGGAGATCTGCAATATCCATTGCAAGCTTCCATGAAGAGTCAAGAGAGGAAACTCCAAGAGGTTGGCCAGCAGTTGTCGATTGCTCAAACCAGTTGTTGATGATCCAAGCTCCGCCATTTGTTGATGGGGTAGCAGAAGGGGCGCTGTTATTTGTTGTTGTCTTTTGACGAATCCATGTGTATTGCCCAGTGAATGTCCATTCGTCTGCTGTTCCACCGATAGCTACTGCAAAAGCTGGTTTATAGGTAAACTCTTGTTCGAGCATCTCTCCATTATTGACAAGTGAGAGAAGATAGCTTGTGCCTGATTGCGTAATCCCAGCGCTATTGGCGAGATTCAACCCTTCAAGGCGCGCGTAGTAGTAAAGGAAGGATACGTCAAAAAAGAGATCTGGCATAAAGCCTTTGTCGCTTTTCAGAAGAATTGCAGCAGGAGCGTTATATCCAGCTGTTGCTCCTGATGGAAGAATATCATCGCCTTGGTGAAAAACTGCAGGTTGATTCCGTTTTTCCTTTGGCATGGGACGGTATCCTCCCGCAGGTTGCGTCGCAAAAAGCCCCGCAACACAAGTGAGAGCGATCGAGTAGAAAATTCGTTTCATAATTCCTCAAGTATAGTAATTCATCTTAACAAAAAGATCATGGATCTGTCCTCTGAAGACTCAATATGAAAAATCTTTCAGTACAGAATTTCCATGATCTTATCTCTTTTCCTATTTTTAAGAAAAATTTTTCTTATCAATTACTCTAAAGTTTCCATTAGATTGATGTCATCCAACACAGTTAGTCCAGGAGGTGCAGCTGGTGATATAGGTAGAGCTCTAGAGCCTCCTCGTCTACGAACAAGAGCATCAGGAGGGGGGCAATCTGTACAGTAGTTTACGTACTGTGGTGTAATCCCAAGCCCTTCACGAATTGCAGTTGAGATCGCATAGGCAGGACTTAACATTGCATCTTGATTGAGATTCCAAAGTGCAATAGCAGAAAATTGAGCGATGGCTGCATAAGGTCCAATTATTGGTCCAGTTGCAAAGATGTATGCAAGTTCATCTGCTGCAAGTACACCATGAGAACTTTCTAAAGCACCAACATCCAATCCAAGGCATAGGTTCGCAGCGTTCATAGCCCAGGCTGCAACGTTATTAGATCGAGGCACGCCAGGAGAAAAACAGGTAGCAGGAACGATATTGCAAGAGTCACAAGGTGGGGGAACATAGTCCGTGGGTTGTGGGTATGGACCAAAAGTTTGATAAGTCTGAAAATCTGTAACGACTTGCTCTGGGTAGGAATTTTCAGCAACTTGTGGGATGCCATATTCAAACATAACAATAAAAAGATTATCTACTTCACAGTCACAAGTAGCAAAACTTTTTGCGAAAAGCTCTTGCCATCGCCCCCAACTTTGTCCCTGCACGCCAACAATGATAAGAAGCTCAGGATAAGCTGTTCTTAATGCACGTACAAAGGCCACAAGTTCTGCAGCAAATTCTTTAGGAGTCCTATTACTAGGTTGAGGATCTTGGAAACCTAAGAAAACTCCATCTGCTCCAGTGCCTATAACAGCATCTCCAAGACCAGTTACTATCGCAGCTTTATCTCCTAGAAGCCAGTTTGCAGATTGACTAATCGCATAGCTTGGTGCCCACAGAGTGCCTTCATTAATTCCTCCTCCATAACTTAAGTATACCCTCCCTCCATGAGAATGTACGTAAGCCACAATTTCTGCAGCTGCAGCTCTTTGATCCCCAGTAAACGTAGAACCAAAACCCGTTCCATTATAGCCTGCGGCATTGTAGGTTGTAGAGAAATCGTAAGCTGACCAACCTAGCGCAAGGATAACATTTTCATAGCTCTCTTCTGCGCCTGCTGCCGTGGGTAAACCTTGATAGACTGCCACATAATCTGCATCTGAACTATCTAGAAAGAGAACTGTTTTGTTTGGCTGTTGCTGCGCTTGTAGATTCGTGAAACAAAATAAGCACACAAAACCTAAGAAAAATCGTTTTGCTTGAGCGTAAAGTTGCATAAATACCTATATTTAAGGTTTTCCTAAGATAAAATCTTTTCCAAATGAATCTAACAGCACGACTCATTTTTTCAAAATTTTTCTTATCAATTACTCTATGTCCATCAGATTAATGTCTTCAAACACAGCTTCACCAGAAAGTGCAGATGGTCGAATAGGTAGAGATCTAAAACCTCCTCGTTTGCGAACAAGAGATGCATTATAGCATGTTGTACACCATGATACAGAGGGTGTTGCAAGTCCTACACGAATTACAGTTGAGAGTTCGTAAGGAACATCTAATCTTGCATCTTGATTGAGATCCCAAAGTGCAATAGCAGGGAATTGAGGGATGAATGCATGAGGTCCATTTGTTGGTCCAACTGCAAAGGTGAACGCAAGCTCAGGTGCTGTAAATGCCCCATGATGTCCTTTTAAAGCGGCAACCTCCAATCCAAGGCATAGGTTCGCGGTGTCTAAACCCCACGCTGCAAGATCATTAGGTTGAGAGACTCCAAAGGGTGGAAATGGATAAGAGCTAACTGCGGGGTCATCTCCTGCAGGTTGTAGTATTGGATTAAAACCTGCATAAGTCTGAAAATCTGCAACGACTTGCTCTGGGTAGGAATTTTCAACAACTTGTGGGATGCCATATTCATATACAAAAATGTTATCTACTGCACATTCACAAGAATTAAGACTTTTCACGAAATCCTCTTGCCATCGCCCCCAACCTTGCCCCTGCACGCCAACAATGATAGGAAGCTCAGGATAAGCTGCTCTTAATGCACGTACAAAGGCCACAAGTTCTGCAGCAAATCCTTGAGGAGTCCTATTGCCAGGCTGAGAATCTTGGAAACTTAGGAAAACTCCATCTGCTCCAGTGCCTGCAACAGCTTCTCCAAGACCATCTACTATTGCATCTATATCTCCTATAAGCCAGCTTGCAGATTGACTAATCGCATAGCTTGGTACCCACGGAGTTCCTTCGTTAGTTCCTCCTCCATAACCTAAGCATACCTTCCCTCCATGAGAATGTACGTAAGCCACAATTTCTGCAGCTGCAGCTCTTTGATCCCCAGTAAACGTAGGACCAAAACCCGTTCCATTATAGCCTGCGGCATTGTAGGTTGTAGAGAAATCGTAAGCTGACCAAGCTGGCACAAGGGTAACATCTTCATAGTTGTCAGATGCGCCTACATAGCTCTCAGTTTCAACTACTGGTAAATTTTGATAGACCGCCACATAATCTGGATCTGCACTATCTAGAAAGAGAAATGTCGTTCTGGATTGCACTTGAAGACTTACAAAAGAAAATAAGCACACAAACCCTAAGAAAAATCGTTTTGCTCGAACGTAAAGTTGCATAAACACCTATGTTTAAGGTTTTCCTAAGATAAAATCTTTTCCAAATGAATCTAACAGCGCGACTCATTTTTTCAAAATTTTTCTTTATGACCTTACATAAGATGTATTATCAGACGTTAAATTTTTGTATAATCTCATCATTTGTTCCAACCGTTTTAAGAAGATCGGCGATGTGTGCCTTCTTCGGAACATAGATGCCAGGAAGCATCTGATGAGAAAGGTTGTCAGCCATTTGATAGGCTGCAAAATAAGAGGCGCCATTATCAGCTATTTGCCTACTCAACTCTTCGGCAGCAGCGCTTTGGTTGGTTACGATAACAGTTAAGCAGTTTGGACGCTTTGCAAACTGTTCTCCGTAAGAAGTAAGAATCTCATTACCTAATACAGCCTCCGTTTGGTTACAAGCTTCATCTAAAAGCACAAAGCGGGGCGCTTTTGATTCTGTTGCGTCATGTAGCATGTGTTGAAGAAGACTACTTTGCTCACTCATCCCAGAGCTCCCTCTATCTACAGAATCAGTCAATTTGAGAGAACCGCTCACTTGAGAAAAATGGGAAAGCTCAGCTCTTCTTGCGGCAACAATTCCTTCAGAAGACGTTGCGATCGCAAGGGTAACTGCTTGAGTAAGGGTCGATTTCCCTCCCCTATTTCTCCCTGTAAGGACAACTCCATTTGGAAAGGTGCCACCCATTGTAAAGCAATTTACTGCTGCAGAATCCTGTGAACAGGAGGGATGCCAAAGATCGATTAGGTCTAATATAGGGGGCCTTGAGTCGGAATACTCTGGGATTGAGTATTGAGTCTTGCGACCCTCAGATTCTGAAATTAAAGAACCTCGCGCTGCCATCCAGTCAATTTCTGCCATTGCCAGTAACGCTCCTTCTAAAGTATGCCGAATCTCATCTCCTGCACTTGAATGTTGCTCAGCTTTCGTCTGACTTTCAGCTTTCCCTTTTTTTGCAGATTTTTCGATAAATTCAACCTTTCCTATAGACCCAGAATGGAGAAATTCGTAGAGCGCTAACACGTCTCCCATTCCACATAAATGAGAAAAGCATTGATGTTTTGATCGGAAGGTAGTTGATTCAATGAGCTTTTGAAATGCTGCAATATGAGGAGAGCTGCTCTCGTTTCGAATGAGATCATCTAAGAAATGAAAAAAACTAAGATTTCTTGTGATTTCTGGATGCTTTTCTAAAAGAGCATGGATCTCTTTCATTCCTTGATAGTAGGTAGCAACATCGCATAAACCACTATGTATAAGAGGAAACATCTTGTAATCGCAGAGGGTCCAATCAATAGAGTTTCTAACGGATGAGGCAAGTGAAAAACTGACAGCTGCTGCTGTTCCAGCGTTAACGAGGGGATTATTTGCAGAAAGTGCAAGCGTTCCGAAAGTGCCGACGGGTGTTCCTGCAGCGAATCGATTTACATAGCCATTTAAAATAGGTGGCGTTTCTGCCTCTTTACAAGCTCTTACCAGCTCAAAAAGGGTAAAGAGTGGAAAGGCAACGCAAGAAATTACCTGAACGGAGGTATTTAAGATGTTTTTCGCATTAGTGCTGAGCGCACTTATATTTAATGCAAGACTACTTGCATTTAAGTTTTCGTCCCATTTTTCCCCATAGCGGTAATAAAGCTTTTGGAGAGCGCCGGGTAAACATTTTGTCGAATCCCAAGAACTCAAAAGCGCAATTTCCCCTCCCTTACATCTCGTTAGAATTTCCCGGATATCATGATCTAAATCATTCACTTTTAAGAATTCTTCTAAAAGAGCTTTTTGAGTGAGAGCATATTCTATCTCAGGATTAGGAGAGGTAAGTCTAATCAAGCTATACTCTTTTCCCATTAAAGTTACAGAAGACCCTAAACCATCTTCTCGAAATAGTTGAGTTGTTCCTTTTTGATCAGAAAGGATCTCTAGGCTTTTCGACATGTTTATGTCCATTAAAGAGGGAAGTTCTTTCCCTAGTTCTCTTTCCAAAATTTGATAGCAAATGGTTCCGATTTTAGTGGCGGGCCTTCCTTGTTCATCATTTGCATACTGATCTTTTAATAATACTTCTTGACGAGGTAAAAAGTGTTTCGCATTTCCTGCTGCTGCATTCGGAATCGTTACAGGTTTTGCAAATCCAGAAGCTGCGGCTTTCTTGATCTCTTCAATTCTAATGCTTTGGGAATCTTTTGCCTCAGATCTTCTTGTTGAGGTAGTTATAAGACGATTTCCTCTCCCCTCTTCCATCGCAAGAAGGGCTTTATCCTCTTCTGATCGGTAATTAGGTGTTTTAACAAATGAAAGTAAATAATTTAACACAACAGACATAACTGCACCTTTTTAAATCGATGAAATTATATCAAAAACATCATTTTAAATCAGTTTGATTGAATTCCTGATCGGAAGACTCCTGCAGCATCTTTCGATCCTCTTCATCTAAAGGTTGATTGGTAGGAGGCTGCGTTCCTTGAGGTTCGCTTGAGTCTGACTGTGCAGACTGGGTAGGGTTTTTGTTATTTCCAGACGTATCACAAGACGTGTCGGAAGCTCCTTGCGCAAGAGGGGTAAGAGTTTTTTGAGGTGGTTGCGGAGCAGGTTTTGGCGGTGTTTGAGCTGGCGGAGGTGTTTGTGTGGGAGGTTTTGGTTGCTGCGGTGAAGGTGGTTTTTGCGGTTGTTGTTGAGGAGGAGTTGGTTCTTGCTGTGGTTGTTCTTGAGGCTGCTTCCCTTGACCGTGCGGTTGCGGCGTTACAGGTCCCCAGTTTGGACCAGAAGGTGTAGATTGCGGCTGTCCTGCTGGTTGTGTAGGAGCATTTTTTGAGGGGGCAGTTGCTACTGTTTTGCTATTGTTTTTCCTTTGCACAAGATAGCGATAGGCACTTGACCCCCAGCTGATCAAGCAACCGTCTTTGAATGTAAGGGGTGTAAGATTTGCAGTCACCATCTCAGTCTGTCCTAAAACAGTCGGACTTGTGATGTAAAACCAGACATTAAAGTTTGCGTCATCAATAGCAAAATGCTCTTGGTTATAAGGCTCTTTCATGATGGAGCGCACCTCGCATTCACTCATTCCGATGCAAAGCTTGGAAAGATTGAGTACATTGGCATCTGCAACAGCACCATTTCTCAACGCATCATTGCCGA
>DATECD010000179.1:0-2279 GCA_035287065.1 Chlamydiales bacterium
CCACAGAGATAGATACCACAGAGATAGATGCTTAATTTCTCTCTCTGTGGTATCTATCTCTGTGGTGTATTGACCAAGGAACTAACTATGCTATTTGCCATTCTTTTTGCCCTCCTCCCCATGAAAGCTCTCACTTTAGGGGGAGAGACGATCCAGGTGGAAATTGCCGATACGCAAGAGGCTCGCTCGAAGGGGCTGATGGGAAGAGAAAGTCTCCCTGAAAATACGGGAATGCTTTTTATCTTTCCTAAACCCCTTGTTCTCTCTTTTTGGATGAAAAATACTCTCATTCCCCTTTCCATTGGTTTTTTTAACGAAAAAAAAGAGCTCTTTCAGATTACCGAAATGCCTGTTCCAAAAAAAGATTCCCTACCCCCTCTTTTTTACAGTTCTCAACCCGCCATCTTCGCTTTAGAGATGCCCAAAAAGTGGTTCCAAGAGCACCAAATTTCTGAAGGGATGAAATTTTCCTTTCTAGATCACTCTCCATAAAGTAAACTAAAAACCCATGAAAAAGAAAAAAAATACTCGGACGCCCTGGTCTATTTTCGCATCCATTCTACTTGGAGCTCTTTTTGGTTCATTTTTAGGAAGTTCAGGTGAACTTTTCGGAATTCGGATCTACCCCATTTTAGATACAATTGGGACCCTCTTTCTCAATGCATTGACTCTAGTAGTTGTTCCCCTTGTCTCCTCTTCAATCATCAGCGGAATTGCTGGTATTGGAAAAGATGAAAATTTTGGACGGCTTGGGAAAAAAATCTTCTCTTTTTATTTTGGAACAAGCCTTCTTGCAATCCTTGTCGGACTTTTCTTTGTCAATCTGATCCACCCGGGAAATTTTATAGAGATTAGCCCCTTAGCAAATGGGAGCGGAGAAAAAATTGGGGAGCAGCTGCAACAAATGGGGAGTGAAACGTTTTTACATGTCATTCTCTCCATCATCCCTTCCAATATCTTGCTTGCCTTATCTCAAGGGGAAATGCTCGCGCTCATTTTCTTCAGCCTTTTATTTGGCTACGCTATCTCCCGAATCGATTCAGATAAAGGGGAAGTCGTCAAAGCGTTTTTCCAAGGGATTTTCCAAGCGATGATCCAATTTACTCACATCATCATGAAGTTTCTCCCTTATGGCGTTTTTTGCCTTGTTGCAAAAGTCTTCATGACTTCAGGATTTTCTTCCTTGCAATCGCTAAGTCTTTTCATGCTCACTGTCATTTTAGGTTTATTTACTTTCATGTTTATCGCGCTCCCTCTACTGCTTAAAATAGTTGGAAACCTTTCTCCAGTTCGCCATCTTAAAGCGATGAGTCCTGCTCTTGTGACTGCCTTTTCGACAAGTTCATCCTCAGCTACGCTTCCCGTCACAATTGACTGTGTTGAAAAAAGAGCTGGCGTTTCTAATCGCATCTGCAGTTTAGTGATTCCTTTAGGGACTTCTGTCAATATGTCGGGCTCAGCTCTTTATGAATGCGTCGCTGTTGTTTTTATTGCGCAAAGCTATGGAATCGAACTTTCCTTCTGGACGCAATTCCTTATTGTGCTCATGTCTTTGATCGCTTCTATGGGAGTTGCAGGGATCCCTTCTGCAAGCCTTGTCGCTGTTCTTCTCATCCTCAAAGCAGTTGGCATGCCAGCCGAAGGACTTGGGCTCTTTGTTGCAGTAGACCGTCTCCTCGATATGTGCCGCACTACAGTCAATGTTTTTAGCGATAGCTGTTGCGCTGTTTTGGTTGCGAAAACAGAGGGTGAGAAAAAAGTACTAGGGGGATAAAATGGAAAAAAGACTTCACGGAACTGTGAAATGGTTCAATAAAGGAGAGGGTTTTGGGTTTATTGCTCCAGATGATGGGGGGCGTGACGTCTACGTTCAGATCTCTGGAATCGAAACTCCTGACCAATCTCTCATGGATGGACAACGGGTTATTTTTGAAATTGCAGTTGGAAGAAAAGGCCCTGAAGCTGTGCACGTACAGCTTGCTTAGGGGTTGTTCAATTGACCCCTTAAATAAGATGGAAAAGATCGCGAAGCAATGCGAGGATAACCTCGATCAAGATGAGAACAATGATTGTGATCTCCAGCCTCGATGATTGTTGGTGATTGAGCTCGTTGCTTAAAATCTCATAGAGCTCATGCAATAGTTTCAATTTTCTATTGAGAAGTTCCACTCTTCTTAAAACATCTAAGTAATGGATCGTCTTTCGATAAAAAGGCTCAAGTTCAGAGTGTTCCCAGAAAAATTCTGGGGTATCGAGAATCTCAGAGTGGAGGTTAACGT
>DATECD010000180.1:0-2310 GCA_035287065.1 Chlamydiales bacterium
GTTGCGATTTGGGGATTTCTTCGCGAATGATTTTTGCGACATAACGCCCCTCTTGGACAGCAACTGGCGCTAAAGCGGGAAATGGTTTTCCTTTTTTATCGAGAGCGCAGGCTGTATCTCCAATGACAAAAAGTTCTGGATGATCGGGAAGAGAAAGATCGGCATCGACCTGCACTCTTCCTTGTCTATCGAGTGGGACATTCATTGTTTTTAAAACGGGTGAGGCTTGATTGCCAGCTGCCCAAAAGATATTTTCCGTAGGGATGAAGGTGTTTTCTACCTGCACACCCTCTTTTGTTACTTGCGAAACTCGTCTTCCTGTAATCACGTGCACGCCAAAATGTTCCAAATACCCCTTAGCTTTTAAAGAGAGTTTTTCTGGATAGACGGGGAGGATCTGAGGCGAAGCTTCGATGAGGTAGATCTTTGACTGTGTTGTATCGATCCTGCGAAAATCTTTTAGCATCGTCTTATAGGCAATTTCAGCAATGGCTCCTGCCATCTCGACACCTGTTGGCCCCCCGCCGATGATGACAAAATTGAGATACTTTTTTGCCTCTGAGATGCTGTCACACCGTTCTGCTTTTTCAAAGGAGATGAGGATCTGTTCCCGGATTTTGAGCGCATCGTTCAGTGTCTTAAGCCCCGGAGCAAATTCCTCCCACCCTTCATTGCCAAAATAGCTATGGCGCGCACCGAGTGCAACAATCAAATAGTCGTAACCGATCTTTTCCCCTGTATGTAAGGTGACATGAGCGCTTTCTTTATCAATGGTTAAGACATCTCCCATAAAGACAGTAATATTTGGGTAGGGGCTGAGAATCTCTCTGATCGGCACTGCGATATCACCCGGGGAAAGAGCCGCAGTTGCTACTTGATAGAGAAGCGGTTGAAAGAGATGGTGATTGGTTTTGTCGATGAGAATCACATCGAACCGGGTATTGCCCAAACTCTTTGCGGCATTGAGCCCGCCAAACCCACCGCCGAGGATCACAACTTTTGCATTTGCCATACCTTTCCTCCTACCAGATCGGAAAATATAAGACATTCATGATTTTTTTAATTAATGGAATTGCGTCTTTTTGGTTGGTGTATTTCGTAAATTTTTAATATACAACCTTATTGATTGCTAATGTTTTATTAAAATTTTTAATATATTTTTAAATTCATCTTGTTTTAAAATCGATTTTTTTTTAAACTCTTTGCATATTACTTAACGGTGATGCGCATTCTTCCGTAAGGGTGATGTGAAAAACTATGGTATGTGAGGTAAAAAATGTCTTTTCCTAATGAATTAATCAATCGATTTGATTCTCTCCTGGCTAGGGTTGAGAATGGGGAATATGAGTTAAGTCCTGCTGATGTTCTTGTGATCAGTGGGTTGCGAGGAAGGTATGTAGTTTTATTTGATCAGATCGTTGCTGCTCAAAACGCGCTTAGAAATTCAAAAGACGCTCAGCGGGGGTTGCGGGAATTGCATGACCATATGGTTGTGGTTTTGGAAAATACCCGAAATAGAACTAGAAACCAAGCAGTTGGGGGCGCTGTCGGATTTGGGGTTTCAGCGGGAGTCTCTCTATTTCTTGGATTGAATTTACCTACAGCTATAGCAGCTATAGGTGTTTGTACAGTAACAGGTGTATGGGTAGGTGGCAAAGTCCCTACAGGTCAAGAACAAAGAAGATCATTAGGTGCAGTATGACTATACACACTATTTTTGATCGAAAGGATCAATCAAAACCACCTGCTGTAGTGCCTCCATCAGAACGAAGACGGGGGATTCATACACTCCGAGATTTTGAGAAAATAGATCGGGAAAAAGCAGAAAAGGCTAATGCAAGTGCTAAAGCTACAATGGAACAATTTTCAAAAGCTCTCTCTGATGCGCGTGAGACTTTAGCAAGCATACCAGCAGATGCGCATTTGAAAATGCAAGAAGAATTGAGAATGTATTATGAAGAACACCAAAAAACTCAAGAATCAATTAGAAGATCTGAAAAAGTGCTCGCCCAATTTGAAGAGGATAACAATAGTTCGGTTTTCAGTATGATTTATTCTGGATTTTCTAGTTGTTTCAGTTTTGTTTTTTCGAGTTTTTCATTTTTTGTTAGTTTTGTGCCACGGTTTTTTAGTTTTTTAAGAAGATGGATATAACATGTATTTGGAAGTAGGTTTTTATGTCTTTAAGAGTTAGAGATTCTAATTTTTCTTCTTTGCTTGAGGAAAATCGCCAATTGTTAGAAGAGTGTGCAATAGAGAATGCGCACACAAGAAGAAGTATGCAAAGAGCAGAAGCTGCGATCCATGCTA
>DATECD010000181.1:0-2821 GCA_035287065.1 Chlamydiales bacterium
AGGTGCGATTTGCTCCCGGTAGAGGCGGCGTCTTTCAGTAAAAGAGAGGTTGCGTTCCATCCAAAGAAGGCGACTTCTCCACCAAAAGTAGTGGCTATGAGGCTTTCCTCCAATGAAAGAGGCTGAGATTTTATGCCATACTTTTGCTTTGGGCGCAGTCCAGATCTCAAACCCCATCCGTTTTGCTCGCATGCAAAAATCGGTCTCTTCCCAAAAAAGAAAAAAACGGGGTTCAAGAAGGCCAATTGTTTTGGGAACAGAAGCGTGCATAAAGAGCGCTGCACCGCAGACGTAATCGACTTCATTCATCTCTTCAAAAGAAAAGCCATCATCGATCTTTTTTTGCGCGTGTGAAAAAAATTCACAAACTTTCGGATTCCAATAGCCACCCAAATGGTCGATCTCCTGGGGGTTTTTGTAATTGTAGATTTTAGCGCCAAAGATCTTGCCATTGGGTTTTTCTTTAGCAGCTTTTAGAAAAGCTTCTAAAAAATGGGGGTCCACTACAGTGTCATTGTTGAGTAACAAAATCCATTCGGCTCCCTTAGAAAGTACCCATTCAATACCCACATTATTTCCTCCCGCAAATCCTAAGTTTTCGTGTGTCTCCAAGATCGGAATATTGGGATACTCTTTTCGGATCTCCGTAACGGAATCATCTTGAGAGCCGTTGTCGACAATGAGGAGTTGGAATTTCGGGGATTCAATTGCCATCAAGGAGGCAAGGCACTCTAAGGTATCTTTTTTTCCATTCCAATTGAGTAGAATAATGAAAAGCTTTGGGTATCTCATAATCCAGAAAATTGGATGGCTTGCTTAATGACTTCTTCGGGGCTAATTTGGAAGAGGCAAAAAGGGAGGGGACAGTTTCGTTTTAAGCAAGGCGTGCAGGAAGCTGGAGCACGAATAGCAAGGGCAGTGGGAATGTGATAGGGGCCGCAGAGTAAAGGATTTGTCGGTGCATAGAGGGCAATTGCCTTTTTCTTGAGAGCGCATGCGAGATGAAAGGGGCCTGTGTCGTTGGAAATAATTAGATCCATTTGTTGGAGATGAGCTGCAAAAGAGCGAAGAGAGAGATTGGGGGGACAAATTTCAGAGTCTGGAATGGCCTCTTTGATTTGTTGCATGAGAGGCCGTTCTTCTTGAGTTCCTGTGATTAAGATTTTTGCTGAAGTTTTTTTCATGAGGGATTTTCCAACTTCAATAAAATGGGAAGCGGGCCAGCGTTTAAAAGAGTCTTTTGCTCCTGGATGAAGGGCAATCCACTTTCCTTCTCGTGGGGGAAGAACTTCATCAGGTTGCAGGTAGAAAGAGAGTTCTGTTGTCGCTGTTTTCCCTCCGATATGTTCAACCATTTGAAGGCGTCTTGCAATTTCATGTTCTTGTGGACCTACGGGTAAAAGATCAGAAAAAAGAGTATCTAATCCTTTATTGATCTTAGCATTTGCCACGATTTTTTTTGCGCCTAAAAGCGCGCTTAAAGAGAAGATGAGGCGGTCAGATGCATGGAAAAGAAGGATAGTATCAAATTGCTCGCGATAGAGCGTTTTTTGCAGAGAGAAAAATTGTTTCCAGATAGGGCGCTTTACTTGGTAAAGACGGTTGAGGTGGGGATTGTATTTCAGTATTTCCATGCCGATTGGGGAAGTTAGACAGGCGAGATAAGCTTTAGGAAATGAGCTTCGCAGTGATGCAATAGCAGGCGTTGCCCAGAGGGTATCGCCAAGAGCGGTTGTCGAGACGATGAGAATTTTTTTCTGGGTTGGGGAAGAGGAATGAAAAGGGGGGCGGAAAAAAGAGACCCCTTTGCAAAGGAGAAAGTTTTTCATATGTATACAGAATATAACTCAAGTTGCTAGTCAATTGCCAAGTCTATGTATGATAACAAAAAAAGGAACATGATACCGCCACGAAACGTGGCTTAAGGATAACGCTTGCGAGGCGCAAGCTAAGGATGTGCATGTCGGGGAAGCCCCGAACCCCCATTAAAATCTTCAGTACCTTCGTCTGCTCCGAACAAAAAACTTTAGTGATAGCTCCACGTGCTTTTGCACGTAGTGCAATCTATAGTAGAAGAGAAATTTCTTAGGAAAGAGAAAAGCGGATCAGAAATTTCTTTACTTATCGCTACCCGCTTTTCTCTTTCCTAAGAAATTTCTCTTCTACTATAGATCGTCTTCGACGAAAAGCACGTGGTGGGGCGCTAAGCTATTGGATAATGACTTAGGGGCTCCTCTTTTTTAATCGGGGGTTCGGGGCTTCCCCGACATGTCCATCATTAGCTTCGCTTCGAAGCGTTTATCCTTAAGCCACGTTTCGTGGCGGTATCATGTTTTTTTTTGCCTTGAACACAAAAGCTCTAATCTGCTCGTCAAAAAATGGGGAAAGTCGAGATACTCCGTTATATGCGCCGGTATTTCTCTTTTCTCTTGCTCTTAGTTTTCCTGCAGAGTTGCGGGTCAAATAGCTCCAGGCAAGTGGTTCGGGTCGGAATCGATTCGACGTGGTATCCATTTGATTTTGGAGAGGAAACTTCTTATGTAAATGGGTTTGTCGAAGAGCTTCTCTTAGAAATTTCTAAAGGGAGTTCTTTGGAGTTTGAATGGATCGCGGCAAATACCGATTCTCTTTATGAAGAGATGCAAAAAGGGTTGTACAAAATCGTTTTAGGCTCAAAAGAACGCTATGATTTCAATCTTGCTCTCTATGACTTTTCTAATGATGTTCTCCAATTAGGTCCTGTACTCATTGTCCCAGCTTTGATGAAGATCGAACATTTAGAAGAGATGGAGGGTAAATGGGTAGGCGCTTTAGAAGAGGA
>DATECD010000182.1:0-4277 GCA_035287065.1 Chlamydiales bacterium
GCCAATGGATAAACGTTCTCTTCTTTTCGTCTTTGCTGTGACTGCTGCTTTTTTTGCCATCCACGCTTGGTTTGATCCCCCTAAAAAACAAGAAGAACAGCTTGTTCAACTCCCACCGCCAAAACCTTTTATCGCAGACTTAAACGCCCCCCCCTCTTCTGGTGAAAATTACTACGTAATCGAGACTCCCTACCAACAACTTGTCTTTTCAAGTCGCGGCGGCAGTCTCTCTGAAATCAACCTCCCATTCAATACCACAAGTCCAAAAAGCATCGTCCGAGAGATCGATATCGATCGACAAATCCTCACGCAATCTCCAGAAAATAGTTATTTCCCCCTCTATCCAGCTCTTAAAGCAGGGGAACACTCCCCTGGAGAGCGCGCGCTCGGCGGTTACTACCCTCTTTTAAGACGGACGCTCGTCGGCCCCAATGGAGAGATCGCACATCTTGCGCCAGCTGAAAGCTACGCTCTCAACATCACGGGCAATGGAGGCATAAATCCTGCAAATGCTATCTGGAAAATGACCAAGCTCGAGCCGCAACTCATCCAATTTCAGTACAAAGATAGCATCAGAAGCATCACCAAAACCTACTCCATTCCTGAAGAAAGAGTAGGCCCATACTGCTTAAATCTTGAAATTGCAATTGATGGGGACGCGACAGGCCTTTTTCTCACATCAGGGGTCCCCGATGTGGAACTTGTAGGAGGCAGTTACTCACCTGTCTTGCGCAATCAGATCACAAAGCCTTCAGGAAATGAAGTAGATGATCTCAGCCTTCCCAAAAAAGGGCCCATCACCTCTCAAACAAAAGTCAATTGGATAAGCAATTGCAACGGCTTTTTAGGGCTTATCATCGACGGCATCCTGCAAAAGACAGATGGATATAAAGCAATCTCTTTCGATGGATCTTTACTCCCCACAAGACTAAGCCTCATCGATGCAACGCATGCGCTCTATCCAGCTGCAAACTATCCAGGCTACTCACTCATGGCTGCTCTACCGAGCAACACCACGATGACTTATCGCATTTTTGCAGGTCCCTATGATGAAGCGCTTTTAAAAGAACTCGACAATCTCTATCGCAATCCCATAAAAGGCTACAACCCCGAATATGCTGAAGCGCAAAGTATCCAAGGTTGGTTTTCCTTTATCTCTCAACCTTTTTCTAAGTTTCTTTTTTTCTTGATGCAGATTTTCTACACGATCACAAGCTCTTGGGCAGCTGCAATTATCCTCTTAACAATTGCCCTTCGCGCCATGATGTATCCACTCAATGCATGGTCGATCCGCTCCTCTGTGAAAATGCAAGAAATTGCGCCAAAAATCCGCGCCCTGCAAGAGCGTCACAAAAAAGATCCAAAAAGAGCGCAACTCGAAGTGATGAATCTTTACCGCGAGGCAAAAGTCAATCCCTTCACAGGTTGCTTACCAATGCTTCTGCAAATGCCTTTTCTCTTTGGGATGTTCTATCTTCTCAAATCGAGCTTCCCTTTACGAGGAGCGCCCTTTATTCCGGGATGGATCGATGATCTTGCAGCTCCCGATGTTCTTTTCAGTTGGGGACAACCCATTTGGCTCATTGGAAATGAGTTCCATCTTCTCCCTATTTTGATGGGGGTCACGATGTATCTTCAGCAAAGCCTCACATCAAAATTACCAAAAGATTCGAAAAATCTCTCCGATGCGCAAAAACAGCAAAAGATGATGGGGAACATGATGTCCATCCTCTTTACAGTGATGTTCTACGGCATGCCTTCGGGCCTTAACCTCTACTTTATGTGTTCAACTCTTCTTGCTATTTTGCAACAATGGTGGATGGGAGCAATAAAAAAACAAAATGGAAGCTTGGGAGCAGTTCCTTTCTAGTCTATCTGGCGAGTGGGGAGAAGGTGTCATCAGTCGGTGGCTTCGCCCTTTAAAAGTCATCAGTTTTGACGCCGCCAATCTCTATCTTGAAGCCCAGGATTCATTCCAAGTCTCCTGGTATAATGAGCATATCAAAAAAAAGCTCCACAATGAGCCTTTGCGCAATAATAATGGCCGTAAAATCACCATCCATCTCGCCCTTCCTCAAGCCCCTTCCCCCCCTCCAAAGCCATTGGAGGCAAAACCTATACCGAGAGAGGTTCAAGAATCGGGAAAATGGCAAGGAGGCGCCTTGAATTTGAAGCAGACGGAGTCGTTGCCGAAACAGCCAAGGTTAAACACCTTGGCGATGCAGGCAGCTTCAAATTCAATGGCTGCCCGACGCAGTCAGAACCAATTCTTGAACCACGAGCGGTATATCCATGGCCTCGATCCAGAGCTTAACTTTGAAAACTTTCTTGTTACAGAAGCAACAGAACTCCTCTATAACCTTCTCCAAAATATAGAATCATCTCCTTATAACCCGATCTATCTCTACGGCCCTGCTCTCTCAGGTAAAACGCATCTTTTAACTGCAACTGCCCTTTTTCTTCAAAAACAGGGAAAAAAAGTGTGCTACCAAAAAGGAGAAAAGTTCACAGAACAAGTGATCCAAGCGATGCGTAATGGACAGATGAGACAGCTTCGCGCTTTTTTTCGCTCTGCTGACGTACTCCTCATTGACGATGTCCACCATTTTGCGCGCAAATTTGCAACACAAGAAGAATTTTTCCACACCTTCAATGAATTACACACAGCAAGAAGACCTATCCTTCTCTCCTCTCGCTTTCCCCCTGCCAAACTTGAAGAGATTGAACCCCGTCTCATCAGCCGTTTTGAGTGGGGCATACCTCTTGAAGTGACCAAAATCGATGCTGCGCAAATCCTTCAAAAAAAAGCGGAGCTTTGGCATCTCCCACTTGCCTCTGATCTGATCCCTTATCTTACAGAAAAGTTTCCCGCATCCTCTCTTGTCGCACTGACGGCATTAGCATTCCGCGCAAAACTAGATCACGAGATCACGATCCCCATTGCGGAAAAACTCTTGAAAGATCTTTTAGAAAAAGAAAAAGAGAACTCTTGGACAGCTGAGAAAATCTTAAAAAAAGTGGCAGACCGTTACGGTATCCCAACAAGTGAACTCTTAGGCAAAGCGCAAACTCGCGAAATTGCCCTTCCTCGCCAAATCGCCGTCTTCCTCTGTCGCGAACTCCTCAAACTCCCCTTTCAACAGATCGGCAGGATTTTCGGCCGAGACCACTCGACCATCATCTCCAGCATCGCCAAAGTGCGCGACCTCTCCCAAGAAAAAGAGAGCGACCTCTCCCAATGGCTAAGCAAAGAATTCGAATAAAAAAAAGAGCACCAATTTCTTGGCGCTCTTTACTTACGATACCTGTCTTTTTAGCTACTAGATCTTGATGTAGCCGCCGGGCTTTCCGCCGCCACCAAAAGGCTCAGAGGAAGGCATAGCTCCTGGAGGTGGGGTTGGGAGTTGGAATGGACCTGGATCTTCGCCACGCATGACTTTTGATACAATCTCACGCCACTTCTCGACAATTTCGACAAAAAGGGGAGCAAAACGGCGCAAAGCCATCGCATCGACCCCTAGTCCCATGTCAATTGTGCAGTGGAGAAGGATCAACTCTTCTTTTGTAGCCACTCCAACGCCCCCGCCAGCCATTTGCCCACCGAGCATCGATCCTTCCAGAAGCCTTTCATAAAGCTTCAGTTTGACCTTATCATCTTTGGGAAGACCATCGAGAATAGGAGAGTAAAGATAGAGGCGATCGGAATTTCGCTCGTAAGTGATGTGAAGAGAAAATGTGTTATCAATCCCGAGAATACAGGTGAAATTTTCGTCGAAATCAAGTCCTTCTAATTTCAGCTCTTTTCCAAATTCCCGTAGATTGGCTTTTGCGTTCTCATACGACATGTATGCCTCCTAGATGGCACCATCCTATAGGTCGCTTTAATAAAATTCAATTTGAAATCTCCCTTTTTTTGTTATATATCCAAAAAAAGTATGGTTGACGATCTCCTTATCTCTCCCGGCCTACCTGCTCCCTTAGGATATTCAAAAAACGAAAAAGGGGGAAATTTCTCTCTGTTTGCCTCCCACGCAACAGAAGTGATTTTAGGACTCCGCAAAAATGGGCAAATTCGGGAGATTCCCCTCGTCCAAACAGGCCCCATCTGGCATATCGGAATCGCAGGCGATCTTAAAAACTACCACTACGCTTTCCGCATCGATGGCCTTTCAGACCCGCAAAAAGCCCTTTTTTTCGATCCCCATCTTTGGTTGCAAGATCCTTTCTCCCGTTTCCCCGTAACAGAGTCTCTTCCTTGGGGAAATTCTCGCAACGAT
>DATECD010000183.1:0-7448 GCA_035287065.1 Chlamydiales bacterium
TCTGGGAGCACGCCTACTATCTCCAGTACAAGAACGTACGCGCCGACTACGTGCAGGCAATCTGGCAAATCTTCAACTGGACCAACATCGAAGATCGCTTCGCCAAAGCCATTAGCTAAAGAGGGCCTTTAAGATGGTTAATGCTTCGATAAAAGATCCAAGGCCTGTGATCGCTGGCTATGCAGAATTGCTCGATATTCTGAAAGACAAAATCCGCTCTTCTCAGCTAAAAGCAGCTATTTTTGTAAACGTTGAATTGATTCAGCTATATTGGGAAATCGGAAGAGAAATCCTCCAAAGACAAAAGAATGAAGGATGGGGCTCTAAAGTCATCGAAAGACTTGCAAAAGATCTCAAAGACTCTTTTCCCGAAATGGCAGGATTTTCTCCTCGCAATCTATTCTATATGAAGCAGTTTGCGGAGGCTTACCCCGAATTTTCAATTTTGCAGCAAGCTGCTGCAAAAATTCCTTGGGGACACAATATGCTGCTAATCGATAAATTCGACGACCTGGACAAACGACTTTGGTATGCCCAAAAAACCATCGAAAATGGCTGGAGCCGGAATGTTTTAGAGATGTGGATTGAATCAGATCTTTATGGCAGGCAAGGAAAAGCTATAACGAATTTTTCGATTACTCTTCCTCAACCAGACTCTGATCTAGCAAATGCAACTTTAAAAGATCCTTACTGTTTTGATTTTTTGAGCATGCGCGAAAAAGCTGATGAAGCTGAAATCGAAGCAGGACTGATTGAGCACATTCAAAAAGTTCTTGTCGAACTCGGAACTGGTTTTGCTTTTGTAGGTCGGCAATATCGAGTTGAAGTGGAAGAAGAAGAATTTGTAATCGACTTACTGTTTTATCACTTTAAACTCAAACGATTTATCGTTGTGGAACTCAAGAGCGGCCCCTTCAAACCAGAATATGTGGGAAAGATGGGTTTTTACTTAGCTGCGGTAGATGCCCAATTAAAACAACCTAATGACGCTCCTTCAATCGGAATGATTCTTTGCAAAACCAAAAAGAAACTAGTGGTTGAATACACTCTTCAAGAAAATCGACGCCCAATTGGCGTTGCAACCTATACAACAAAGCTAATAGAAACTCTCCCACAAGATTTAAAATTCAGCTTGCCGACGATTGAACAAATTGAAGCTAAATTGACTATACCCAAGAAAATACAGAAGCAATAAGCTTAGCGCGGGTAATAGGTCCAATAGAAGTAAGGCGTGGACCTTTGGGTAGAGAGCCAAAAATGGCTAAAAAGCCATCCACTGTGGAGGGACTTGTGAAAACGATCTCATCGAAATCGAAGGGATTTGGGACGGGCTCTTTTCTTTGTAGCAATGTGCGGTAAAGGGAAAACTCCAAGTAACGCACTCCCCTCTTTGCAAGATACTCTGCAAGTAACGGTCTTGCCCCTAAAGAGTGGGGATAAAAGAAAAAAGAATCTTTCTCTTTTTTTTCCACCTCTTCAATCACTGCAATCACCCCTTCTTGTGTTGCATAAGGTGCAATGAGAGGTTGAATTCCCCTTTTTTTTAGTTCATCTCCTGTCCCAGGCCCAATTGCTATACACACCTTATCTCCTCTCAAAGGTCTCATCTCTTCCCAATAGGTAACTGCTCTTTTACTTGTGAAAATGAGATGCGTCATCTTCTCCCATTGCAAATTGGCTTCTGCAACAAAAGGAGAATCGATCCTTTCCGTACAAATCACAGGATAATGAAAAACATGGGGAGGTGGATCGAGACCCAAATAGAGGCATTTATGCATAATGAATAGAGGAAAAAATCTTCTGCATCTCCTCATCTTCTCCCTTTGCTAAAATAGCGAGGCGCCCTTGTAAAAGGGGCGTTGGGGCATCGAGGAGTTTTCTTGGCAAATCAGTCAACTGAAGCCGAATGAGTGCAGCTTCTGCAATCACAACTCCATCCACTTCTCCTCTCTTTAATAAAGAGAGCCGCTCCTCAATTGTTCCGCGAAGATCGACAAAGCGCAATGTCGGATCGATTTTTTTTAGCTCCTCTTCACGCCTTACGCTCGACACTCCAACAATTCCCCCTTTTTTGAACCCCTTGCTAGAAAAAACAAGACTGTCACGTGGATCTACCCCTTTTGTCATTGCGACAATAGCAAGCTCATCTAAAAGAGGCTGAGGAAGATCTTTTGCTGAGTGAATGGCGATCCGAATGTCTCCACGCAAGAGAAGTTCATCGAGATCTTTTGTGAAAAAATCGGTTTGCCCTAAAAGACGTAAAGACGTGATCCGGTCGCGATCGCCAGGACTTGATGTCCAATGAGGGAAAAATTCTAATGATGGGTGATGCGCAATGATCTCTTGAAACACCTCAGCTACTTGCGCGCGAGAAAGGGGAGATGACCTTGCGCCAACAACAATCTTCATGGTAAAACTGCTTGAATGGCTTGATCCACAAGGTCAACTCCAATCAGTTCAATTTTTTCACAAATTGACGGAGCTAACCCTTTCAGATTGCGCTTTGGCAAAATGCACTGAGTAAAGCCCATGTGGATTGCCTCTTTCAACCGCGTCTCTATGCGAGTGACAGCTCGCACTTCACCACCAAGTCCCACTTCGCCAAGGACGACAAGGTGTGGAGGAAGAGGACGATTTGTAAATGAAGAGGCAATCGCTAAAACAATTCCTAAATCAATTGCAGGTTCTGCGATCTTCAGCCCCCCTGTAAGTGCTACAAAGACATCGGAGTGGTGCAATTGAAAACCGACCCTTTTTTCTAACACTGCAAGAAGAAGCGCTAACCGATTCTGATCAAGTCCTGTCGATCTTCTTGAAGGTGTTGAAAATGCTGTGGGTGTAACAAGTCCTTGAATTTCGAGAAGAAACGCCCTTGCCCCTTCAAGCCCTGGAACAATCACAGACCCGGCCGTATGATTGTTGCGTCCCTCCAAAAAAGCAATAGAAGGGTTAGCCACTTCAGAAAGCCCCCCCTCTTTCATTTGAAAGATCGAAATCTCATCTGTTGGACCAAAGCGGTTTTTGATCGCTCGCAGCAAGCGATAACCATGCTGGCGATCCCCTTCAAAATCGAGCACTGTGTCGACTAAGTGCTCTAAAATGCGTGGACCTGCAAGTTCCCCAGATTTTGTCACGTGGCCGATGAGAAATGTGGTGATCCCCTGCCCTTTAGCAAGGTGCATAAATTCCGTTGCCACCTCGCGCACTTGCACAACAGAGCCAGGAGAAGAGGGGATTTCCGATTTATAAACAATCTGCACAGAGTCGACAATTGCGACATCGGGTTGCAATTCATCAATTTGCAAACGGATGGCGGAAAAAAGCGTTTCGCTTAAAAGATAAAGGTTTTCATGGTCGATCCCCAATCGCCTTGCGCGAAGAGAGGTTTGTTCAGCAGATTCTTCCCCACAAATGTAAAGAATGGTGAGCCCCTGTTTTGCTAAGCTATTTGCAATCTGCAAAAGGAGTGTCGATTTCCCAACACCTGGCTCTCCCCCAACTAAAATCAAAGAGCCGCTCACAATACCGCCCCCAAAAAGCCGATCTAACTCTCCCATATCCGTCCGCAAGCGGATCGACTCCATCATCTTCACATCGGAAATGCGCACAGGCTTTGCATTTCCCTTTTTCGTTTCAAACCGACTTTTTTTCTCAACAATGACAACTTCTTCAACAAGCGTGTTCCAATTTTGGCAGGAGGGACAGCTCCCCGTCCATTTCGGTTGGTTATGTCCACATTCTCGGCAAGCCCACAACGTCTTCTCTTTCACTTACATGCTCCAATCTTTGTTAACGCCTCAAAAGCAGCTTTTTGTTCTGCCTCTTTTTTAGAATGTCCATCTCCTCTTCCCGATTCTTCTCCATCGAGAAGGACGCGCACATGAAACACCTTTGCATGCTCAGGCCCCCCCTCTTCTACAACTTGATAAACAGGCGGTTTTTGAAACTGCTTCTGCGAAAAATCTTGCAGTTGGGCCTTATAATTGACGGGGGGCTTTTCAATCGTCAGTTCAAAAATCTCCCCAAAATGGGATGTCAAAAAAGTACTTGCAACGAAGAATCCCCCATCGAGATACAGGGCTGCAACAAGGGCCTCAAAAGCATTTGCCTGAATCGAAATCTTCCCTTGCCCCATGCTCATTTTCTCTCCTTTCCCAAGGAGAATGGAATCGCCAAGTTCTAATTTCAATAAATATTGGGCACAAGAAGGGGCATCGACTAGCGCCGACCGAAGTTGAGAAAGGCGCCCCTCAGGTTGATCAGGGAGGCGTTGGTAGAGGTACTCTGAAAGGACAAGGCCTAAGACAGAATCCCCTAAAAACTCAAGTCTTTCATTGTGTATCAGCACTTTATCTTTTGCTTCATTGACGTAAGAGCGGTGAGTAAACGCTGCGATCAAGAGATCTTTTTTTTGAAACGTATACCCAATTTTCTCTTCAATCTGTGGAATTTTTCCTTTGAGTTGCATCAATTGATCCGCAGTCATTTTTTCCTCTGTCGCAATATCGGATTTATCGATTAAGATACCCTTACTTATGTTGAAACTCAACCAACACTTTTTTAAACTCCGCGGCGGCTACTTCTTCCCTGAGATTGAAAGGCGCATCGCCCTATTCCAAGAAAAAGTTCCTAATACCCCCCTTTTTAATCTCGGAATCGGCGATATCTCACAACCCATTCCCCCTTCTGCAAATAGGGCGTTAATACAAGCATGCGAAGAGATGGGAAAAACAGGGCAGTTCCGCGGCTATGGCCCTGTCGAGGGCTACCTTTTTCTCCGAGAAAAAATTGCAGCTTTCGATTATGCCGGCCTAACCATTACCCCCGATGAAATCTTTGTGTCAGATGGGGCGCAAAGCGATATGGCAAATTTTCAAGAACTTTTCTCTCCTGCAAATCGGATTGGCGTTCCCGATCCAACCTATCCCGTTTATCTCGACTCCAACGTGATGGCGGGAAGGACAAGCGGTCTTACAAAAAAAGGGCGCTATGGGAAAGTGACCTATTTACCGTGTAATGAAAAAAATGCGTTTCAGATAGAGCCACCCCCTTTTCCCTTAAGCCTGATCTATCTCTGCTTTCCCAACAATCCAACAGGCGTTTCGTTAAGCCGTCACACCTTAGAAAAATGGGTAGCTTATGCAAAAGAAAACCAAGCACTTCTTCTCATTGATGGCGCCTACTTTTCCTACATCACGCAAAAGGATTTTCCCAAAAGCATCTACGAGATTGAAGGAGCCAAAGAGGTCGCTGTTGAATTTCGCACCTTTTCTAAATCAGCAGGTTTTACAGGACTTCGCTGCTCTTACACTGTAGTCCCCCACGCGCTGAAAATCGAAGGAAACTCCCTTCATGCGCTTTGGAAAAGAAGACAAGACACAAAGTTCAATGGCGTTGCCTATCCGATTCAAAAAGCAGCGGAGAGCTGTTTTTCACCTCTTGGACAAAAAGAGGTGGCGGATCTCATCTCCTCCTATCTACAACGAGCTGCCCGCTTGAAAGAAGGCTTAACAAAAGCTGGATTGACAACTTTCGGCGGCATCAATTCTCCTTACGTCTGGTGCAAAACACCTTCTCGAATGAAATCTTGGGATTTCTTCGATCAACTCCTTTCCGATCGTCAAATCATCTGTTTACCGGGCAGCGGATTTGGGAAAGAGGGAGAAGGGTTTGTCCGTTTCTCCGGCTTTGCAAATGTACAAGATATTGAGGGGGCAATAGAGGGTCTTTATGCGTTATCTAATCACAGCTAAACAAAATCTTTTCTTCTCTCAAAATGGGTTCATCGAATTTGCAGGCCCCTCTTTTTCTCTTTTTTCTGAGATCGATAGGGTTCTACAAAAAAGAGACGGGGCTACTTACAATCACGGACGCGATCTTTGGAGAGATTCCCCCCTTCTTCAAAATGTCTTAGTCAAAGAGTTGAAAAGCCTCCTTTTTTCCCTCTCTTCATCGTCACTTCGCTTAGCGCTTGATCAATGGATTCCGAAAGGGACCTCTTTTGCTGAGGGCGGCCCCTTCTCTAAACTTTTTGCAGTCCAAGGACTTGTCTTGGGCGTGATCCTAGCAAGGGAAGCGCACACTTTTCTCCCTGAGACCTCTTTTGGCCTCTCCCCATTTCCAAAAGAAGAGGGGGGAATTCTCTTTGTAAAACCCCATCTCCACATCGACTGGCCAGCTCTTTTGCAAGAGACGGCAACCGATCTCTATTTTGCAGCTTACAGCCTGGAGAACTCTCTTTACATTCACAATCCACAAGACCCTTTGACCCATCAACTTAAAAAATTGGGCTACCAATTTGGCGATCGCCTCAATAATTCCCATCACCCTTTTCTCTCCCCACCCCGATGAAAACTGTTGTTGTTGGCATGTCTGGAGGAGTAGACTCCTCCCTTTCCGCTTTCCTCCTCAAAGAGAGAGGCTACCGCGTCATCGGCCTTTTCATGAAAAATTGGGAAGAAGTCGATGAAAAAGGCGTATGTAGAGCAACGAGCGATTATGAAGATGTCTCTCGCGTTTGTGAGCACTTAGACATCCCCTATTTTAGCATTCAATTTGTTGAAGAGTATCAGGGCCGCGTCTTCCAAACGTTTTTAGAAGAATTAAAAGCTGGAAGAACGCCAAATCCCGACATCCTTTGCAACCGCGAAATCAAATTCGATCTTCTCCTAGAAAAAGCAAAACAACTCGGTGGCTCATTTCTTGCAACAGGTCACTACTGCCGTCTACACCAAGGCCATCTTTTGAAAGGAAAAGATCCAAATAAAGATCAAAGCTACTTCCTCCACGCAGTTTCAGGGCAAAAATTTGAGAATGTCCTTTTTCCTGTGGGCCATCTTCTAAAAGGGCAAGTTCGAGAACTTGCAAAAAAAGCAAACCTCCCCACCGCAGAAAAAAAGGATAGTACAGGGATCTGCTTCATTGGCAAACGGGACTTTAAAGAGTTCCTAAAACCCTATCTCGGCTACAAGCAAGGAGAATTCCACACTCTTTCTGGCAAGGTCGTAGGTCATCACGACGGCGCTGCCTACTACACAATTGGCCAAAGAAAAGGATTAGGATTAGGAGGCGAAGGCGACGCCTGGTATGTGATCGATAAAGACATCACCCAAAATATCGTCTTTGTCGAAAGAGGGGCTAACCACCCAGCTCTTTTTCATCAAAGTCTCATCGCAATCCACCCCACTTGGGTTCACTCCACCCCCGCTTTTCCCCTCTCTTGCACAGCCAAAATCCGCTATCGCCAAACCGATCAACCCTGCACGGTTACCTTGCAAGAAGAAGGTAGCCTCCAAATCCTCTTCGATGAGCCACAAAGAGCCATCACCCCCGGACAAGCCATTGTCTTCTATTCTGGAGAAAAGTGCCTAGGCGGGGCCACCATTGATCATATACCGAAATGAATTCAAAAGTTGGTCGCCAGTCGCGTGAAAGCGCCGAAAATCGAT
>DATECD010000184.1:0-3944 GCA_035287065.1 Chlamydiales bacterium
AACCCAGATGAAGCTGTTGCAATAGGAGCTGCAATCCAAGGGGGAATTTTTGCAGGGGACGTCAAAGACGTACTCCTTCTCGATGTTGTTCCTTTGACACTCGGAATTGAAACACTCGGCGGCGTATTGACACCTCTTATCGAGAGAAATACGACGATCCCAAGTCAGAAAAAACAGGTCTTCTCAACTGCAAGCGACAACCAGCCTGCAGTGACGATCGTTGTTCTCCAAGGAGAGCGTCCTATGGCCAAAGACAACAAGGAGATTGGGCGATTCGATCTTACCGATATCCCACCTTCTCCTCGTGGCGTTCCTCAAATTGAAGTGATCTTTGACATCGATGCGGACGGCATTCTCCATGTATCTGCAAAAGATAAGCAGTCTGGCAAAGAACAGAAGATCCGGATCGAGGCAAAATCAGGTCTTACCGACGCTGAAATCCAAGCCAAGATCAAAGAGGCCGAACTGCATGCAGCAGAAGATAAAGAGCGCAAAGAGTCGATCGAAGTGCGCAATGAAGGAGATGCCTTAGTCTTTAGAGCTCAAAAGTCGCTCGATGAGTACAAGGAAAAACTCCCTGCGAATATCACCTCTGAAATCCAAACCCGAATCGATGCTTTGAAAAAAGCGCTTGAGGGGCAAAACCAAGAGGAGATCAAGTCAAAGACAACCGATCTGCAAAACCATATGCAGAAAATTGGCGAAGCGCTTTCTCAAGCAGGCGCAGCCACACCTCCACAAGATAGCGCTCCAAAAAATGGCAAAGGAGACAATATCGAAGAGGCAGAAGTTGAGGTCGTAGACGATAAATAAGGGCAACTGCCCATAAGCTTAAAGGGTACCTCGCCTTGAAACAAGGCTAAGGTACCTTTAAGTTTATGGGCATTCTTGTTTCAAAAGAACTTAGAAAAAAGCCTCGAAAGATCCTGGTAAGTAATGTAGAGAAAAAAGACCACAAGCAAAGCTACAAACGGGATAATCAGCCTTTCCATTGTCCTTGCTGCAAAGGGTTTTCGGCGAATGGCTTCTGCAATGGAGATCATGATATGTCCACCATCTAAGACAGGGATGGGGAGAAGATTGACAAGGCCTAAGTTCAGGCTAATGAGCGCAAGCCAGAAAAGAACCTCTTTCACTCCAACCATCCAGCTTTGATGAACCATGTGGACAATACCAACAGGACCACTCACATACTTCGGATTGAGTGTCCCAGAGAAAAGAGCTGTCAGAGTTCTCCACGTCTCAACTGTGACAGAACCAAATTGTTGAAAAGGGGTGGGATTATAGATCACTTCTCGATCTGATAACCCAAGTCCTAAGATATAGCGGTTCCCTTTAAAAGTGGGAACAATCGGCCGAAGCAGATGAAGATCTCCTTCCTGCGATAGAAGTTCTTTTTGTCCAATGCCAGCAATGAGTTGATTCAACGCGTTAAGAGAAAGACGATCGAACTGAGCATCGGCTTTTCTCCATGAATGTACCATCTGTTGGGTTGGATTTCTCTCTACAATTGTAAGGACACGTCTTGTCTGAAGAGCTTCTAACAGTTGATAAGAGGAAGTAATGCGTACCCCGTCAATCGCTATAATCTTATCCCCTTCTTGCAATCCATCAGCTACAGCAACTTGGGTCTGCGGATCGACAAATCCAAGCTTTCGCTCCACAACTCCAGTTGGCGAAAGGCTATATGGGATAAAGGAAAGATCTTGAAGCTTACCCTTAATCCCCGCCTCATATTGCCAATCGCCCACTTCTGCTTTTTCATAGGAGGTCATTTTCACATCGTCTAATCGGATGCGCGCTACTTTCTGAAGGGAACGTTTCCCTTCCCTTTCAATGGTTACAAGCGCTGTTGACTGATTGACTAAAGAGCTCAATTGTTGAACGGAAAAGATCCTCTCTCCATCTGCCCAAACGACGCGATCTCCCAATTCAATCGAGCTTTCTGCCACATTGGAATACCCAGCAGAAGCTGTATAGATTAAGTATGAGGCAGGGGCTAAAACGCCAATGGTTCGAAACTTTGGACTTGCAACTAAAGGGTTTGGATAAGAGGGGAGAGTGTAGTCAAAAGGAGTTTTTTCTCCCGTCACTTCATTGATCTTTTCCCCTTGAATCTGGATCGTCTCTCCCTTCATCAAAGAGGCGACAAGGAGATCTCGAAATCCGTTATAAGGAGCGCCCCCATATTGGTCGATTAAGTCGCCAGGTCTTACCCCTTTTTCATAAAGAGTGGAATGGGGATCGACCCAACCGATGCGATGCGTAAATTCTGCAAAGGGTTTTTCTCTTCCACCAGTAACCCACAGGAAAGAAAAAAGAAGAAAAGCAAAAACGATGTTTACAAGGGGGCCTGCAAGAGCAACTCGGATCCTTTGCATCGGCTTTTTCCCAAAAAAACCATCGGGTATCTCGTAGGGTTCTTTATCCCCCTCTTTCTGCATCCCCGCAATCCGCACATAGCCGCCAAAAGGGAGAATACAGATCATCCATTTTACGCCGTTCCGAACCCAAGTGAAAATCGGCTTGCCAAAACCAATAGCAAAAGCCTCAACCCGCATCCCTTCCCTAATCGCCATGAAGTAATGGCCGAGCTCATGAATAAAAACGAGAAAACTCAACGCCAAAATCGCTAAAAAAGAGTAGAGAATGCTTTCCACTTAAATTTTCCTTGCTAGTTCTCTCGCCAGGCTATCTATTGAGAGAATCGCCTCTAACGTTAGCACACTTTCTGACCTATGTGAAGTCATTAATTTTTCCAGTTTTTCAGGGATCGCCATAAAAGGGATCTCTTTTTCCATGAAGCGCTCCACCAAAATTTCATTGGCGGCATTGAGAAAACAGGGGTAACTCCTCCCCTCTTTTAAGGCACTAAATGCAAGCTGGAGACAAGGAAATTTTTTCACATCGGGGGGGTAGAAATGGAATGTGGGGTGACGGGTGAAATCAAAAGGGGAAAGAGTTCCCGGTTTTCTTTCAGGGAAAGTGAGCGCGTACTGAATGGGAAGCGCCATATCGGGGTTTGCAATTTGTGCCACAAGTGAGCCATCGACAAATTCCACCATGCTTTGCACAAGACTTTCTGGATGGACAACTGCATCAATCTGCCAAGGATCCAAGCCAAAAAGAAAGCGCGCCTCGATCATCTCCAGCCCTTTATTCATGAGCGTTGCGCAGTCAACTTTCACTTTCGGCCCCATCGTCCAATTCGGATGCGTTAAAGCCTCTTCCAAAGAGACATTTTTTAGCTCTTCTAAACTTTTATTTCGAAAGGCCCCACCCGATGCTGTGAGGATCAACTTGCGCACCTCACTTTTTTTTCCCGCCCGAAGACACTGGTGAAGCGCTGAGTGCTCGCTATCGACGGGGATCAATTCTACCCCATGCTTTTTAGCCAAACTACAGATCCACTCCCCTCCTGAGACAAGCGCTTCCTTATTGGCAATCCCCAACATCTTCCCCGAAGAAATTGCAGCAACAGCTGGCAAAAGGGCCGCATTCCCCGTGATAGCAAGCATCGCAAAGTTTGCCCCCTCATATGAGGCAACCGCTTCCAAACCCTCCATTCCCGCCAAAATAGGGATTTGAGGCAGCCTCTTTTGAAGCTCTAATGCAGCAGATGGATCAAAGAGGGCGATCAATTTGGGGGAAAATTCAAGGGCCTGGGCATACACAAGATCCACATTTGACTTTGCAGCAAGGGCTACTATTTCTACATCCTCTTTCAGGTGCCTTGCGACATGGAGCGTACTTTTCCCAACCGCCCCACTACAACCCAGCAACGCAACTTTTCTTTTCATTGAGAAATCATCCGAAAGATAAGTACCCGGAAGATAACCCGGAAGCTACCCGGAAGTCAAATGCTTCCGGGTTTCTTTTTTTGCATGCAATCGACTGTCTACAGGCAACTTCATGATTTTGTTTTAACGCAAATGCGCGAAGGC
>DATECD010000185.1:0-10732 GCA_035287065.1 Chlamydiales bacterium
CGAGCGCGCGAAGTCGTGCTAGCTCTTAATTCTAAGATTTCTGCTTGGAGGGCAATCATCTCTAAAAGTTCTGGCACTCCTTGACCTGAAAGAGCAGAGCAATTCACTGTGATGATGGTTCCGCCCCAAGCCTCAGGAAGAAGATCTCGTTCAGAGAGTTCTCGATAGATTTTTTGCGGATCAAAAGTTGGTTTATCGCACTTGTTTAGAGCGACGAGGATAGGGACATTTGCCTCTCTTGCCTGACGAATGGCCTCTTCTGTTTGCGCTTTGATCCCTTCATCACCAGCTATAACGAGAATGACAATGTCTGTCACGTTTGCGCCGCGTGAGCGCATTTCAGAGAAAGCTTCATGGCCAGGAGTATCGAGAATGGTCACACCGCCTGCTTTTGTCTGCACTTGGAATGCGCCGATGTGCTGTGTGATTGCGCCCGCTTCTCCTGCAACCCGGTTTGATTTGCGGATGGAGTCGATAAGGCTTGTTTTGCCGTGATCCACATGGCCCATAAAGGCGACAACGGGAGGGCGAAGGAAGAGCTGATCTGTAGAAATTCCTCCGATTTCTTGCCTAATGGTTTGGTCGGTAATTCGGATTCTTTTCTCTTCTGTTGTATCAATTTGGATATTGCAATCAAAATCGTGACCGAGCAATTGAACAACTGTCTCATCGGTTAAGTAGTCGTTGAGAGTCAGAGTGAGCCCTTGCATGAGCAATTTCGCAATGAGTTGAGAACTTTTTAGTTTCATTGCTTGAGCAAGGTCTTTGATTGTAATAGGTAAACGGACCTGTAACGATTTAGGACGAATAATCTCTTCAGGGCGAGCAAAAGTACGCGGTTTATAAGCGCGTCTTTTACGCCACGCTTCGTTATCGATATCTCGTAAGCCTTGACGGTCGCGAGCATCGAAGCTGCGGAGTTCCTCTTTCTTTTTCGGTCTCAGTTCTTTTGGAGGCTCTTTCCGAGGTAGAGTTTGAGATGGAAATCTAGGGGCAGTCGATGCGGGTTGCTGTGTTTCTCGTGTAGTCTTCTCTTTTTCTGTCGCAGGTTTTGGAGCTTCAGTAGGTTTAAGTGCTTCTTTAGGAGGCAGCTCTTTTGCAGCGGGTGGCTCCGTAGGAAGGGCTTCTTGTGAAGTAGGCTCTTGTTGCGAAGGTGATGGTTGCTTTAAGGTGGGACCTAAAGAAGGTGGAGAGACCTGTTCCTGGAGAGGGGCCTCTTCTGTGGGAAGGGCTTGAAGAATCCGGGTCTTTCTTTTTTTTAGAGCATCTTGAGCTTTTGGAAGAGGAGTCTCCTCTGCCGCGGTTTTCTTTGGCTTTAATGCCCCCGCAAGTTGAAGGTTTTTAATATTCAGTTTTAGATGTTTACCCAAAGTCAACCCTTTCTTTTGCGGATTTGTTCAACAATCTTGTCGGCTAGATCGTAGAAGTTGACTCCTGGGACCTTTGCAGCAATTTCTCCTGGCTCAGCTTTCATAAATTTGCGGAGCGTCTCAAAACCTGCACCAATCAAGCTATCGAGGATGAGGTTACTTACCCCTTCGACGCGAATTTTATCATCATATGCAGGCTCTTGATCTTCTGCATATTCGGCCATTTGGACTGTAAGAACTTTATGATATTCGCCAAGTTTTTGCACATCCAACTCTTTACCAACCATTTGTCCAATAAGGCGTGCGTTCATTCCCCGTTTGCCGATCACAATGGGATATTCTTCATCTGCAACGACAATCCATAACTTGTGGTCGTAAACTTTTAATTTGCGTATCACTACAGGCGTAATTAAGTTTTCTAATAATTGGATGGGATCATCGGAGTAGGGGACTACATCGATTTTTTCATTATTCAATTCGCGAATGATATTTTTAATGCGTGTGCCTCTGACTCCGACACAAGTCCCAACAGGGTCAACTTTTGGATCAAAGGAGCGAACGGCGAGTTTGGTGCGATATCCTGGGTCGCGAGCAATCTTTTCGATCATTACGGTTTTGTCGTGAAGTTCAGGAACTTCTTGGATGAAGAGTTGAGCGACAAACTCAGGGTGGCTGCGCGTGAGAATAACTTCAGCTCCTCCCCCATCTGTGTCTCTTACTTCTAGAAGAAGCGCTTGCACTTTTTCACCGGGATTATAGCGCTCAAGCTTTGGGTAGTTGCGCTCTGGCAAAATCGCTTCCACTTTGCCGAGATCCACCATCATTGAGCGACCTCTAATAAACCGTTTAATGGTACCAGAGATTAGCTCTCCAACGCGGTGACGATACTCTTCATAGATCACATCGCGTTCGGCGCCTTTCAATTTCTGCGTGATGATGTTCCTTGCAGCTTGTGCTGCAATGCGACCAAAATCTTGCGGGGTGATGGAGATCTCGAGCCATTGACCTACTTGACATTCAGACTCAAGGGTTTTTGCCTCTTCTAAAGAAATTTCATCTGTCGGGTGAGAGACTTTTTCAACGATTTTTTTCTGGGTAAAGACATCAATCTCTCCTGTTTTGGGATTGATCTCAACCGTTACCTTTTCGCCTAAGCCTTTGACGCTTTTGCGAGCCGCTGTTCGAAGCGACTCGGCAATAGCATCAATGACAATTTCCCGTTTTATCCCTTTTTCGCGCTCGAGATATTCGAAAATGGCTATTAGATCCTTATTCATCTAATCCTTCCTCTTCGTCTTCGTAAGAGCGCGATTTTTTAGATTCAGATTTCTTTCTGCTTCTTTTTTCTTTCGGAGCAATTAAGATGTCATCGCGATTTAGCTGATTCTTTTCGATCAGATATTCTTTCAAAGAAAGAGCTAATTTTTTGTGTTCTGGATCGAGTTTAATGACTTTCGCAGTCACTTTATCGCCTTTTGAAATCACATCTTCCACTTTGCCGAATGGTTGGTCAGAAAGTTCTGTCACATGGATAAGACCTTCAATCCCGTTGTCGAGTTGAACAAAGGCTCCAAAAGCTGTTGTCTTTGTCACAACACCGTGAACTAAAGAGCCGATTGGCGTTGTGTGATCGATGTTTTCCCAAGGATTTGAGCCGAGTTGTTTCACACCGAGGGTGATTTTCTTACTCTCTTTATCAACAGAGAGAACAACAGCATCGACTTTATCTCCTTTCTTGAGCACTTCAGAAGGGTGAGAAACTTTTTTGATCCAGCTGAGATCTGAGATATGGATCAAACCATCTACACCTGGCTCTAATTCGACAAAAGCGCCGTAGTTTGTCAGGTTCCGAATTTCAGCTGTTACGCTGCTTCCCACTGGATATTTTTTCTCTACATCTTCCCAAGGATTATGCTCTGTTTGCTTGATGCCAAGAGAAATTTTTCCTTCATCTTTTTGAATAGAAAGGACAATCGCGTCCACTTCATCGCCAACACGGACAATTTCGCTTGGGTCTGTGACGTTCTTTGTCCAAGACATTTCTGAAACGTGGATAAGACCTTCAATTCCCGGCTCAATTTCGATGAAAGCGCCATAAGAGACAAGGTTCACAATTTTTCCGTGAATTTTTGTTCCTACAGGGTATTTTTTTTCTACTTCTTCCCAAGGATTTGCTTCTTTTTGCTTCAATCCAAGAGCAACGCGCCCTTTTTCTCTGTCGATATGGAGGACCATGACTTCAATTTCTTGACCGAGACGAACCACCTCTGATGGGTGTTTAATTCGTTTCCAGGTCATATCTGTAATGTGGAGGAGGCCATCGATCCCATCGAGGTCAAGGAAGACACCAAAATCTGTGATATTTTTGACGATACCTTTTAAGACAGAGCCCTCATTGATGTGTTCAAGAAGTTCAGCTTTTTTCGAGACTCTCTCTTCTTCCAAGAGCTCTCTTCTGGAGACGACGATATTTTTTCTTTCAATATTGATTTTAAGGATCTTAAATTCGTAAGTGCGATTAATAAAGTCATCGAGATTTTTGATCCTCTTATTATCGATCTGGGAGCCGGGTAGGAATGCTTCCATCCCAATATCGACCATGAGACCGCCTTTGACTTTACGGATCACTTTCCCTTTGACAATCGAGCCTTCCGTGCAGTTTTTCACAATATATTCCCACTGGCGGAACTTACGCGCTTTTTCGCGAGAAAGGACAATCTGCCCATCTTCGCCTTCTGTCTGGTCGAGGTAGACTTCGATCTGAGATCCGAGTGTAAGTTCTTCAGGATCTGAAAATTCCGACACTGGAACTAATCCTTCAGATTTTAGACCTACATCGATTACGGCGTAATCTTTGGAGATTTCAACAATCCGCCCCATGAGGACTTGTCCTGGATTGAGCTGGGAGAGGTCTCCTCCTGGCTGCTCTTTTCCATAGAGAAGGTCTCGGAATTGGCGTGCTTCATGTTCTTGAAAATCGACATCGTCGAGGACATTACTTGCGTTCCAGTCGTGTGAAAGATGTTTTTGGGGCATAGGTTTAGGGTTTCTCCTGTTTATAAAAATGAACGAAAGGGGAAGCTTTCGGTTATATAAGGGCAAAGTTTATCAAACCTTCGTGAATATCTGCAAGGAGAGGCATTTGTGAGTCAGGTGACTGAGCATTAAAAAGAATATTTTAAAATTTATGTTAGGCCACTCTAGACAGTCGGGGACAAGGTTCCCATTGTCCCCAGCTCCCTCAGGCGAGCTACGCTCGTCCATCGGGCCGATTCGCTTCGCTCATCTGCTCCTCAACGAAAAGGGTCCCCCGGACCCTTTTCGTGTATCCGCAGCCCTTGCGCCTAACTACGGCTTTGCAAAGAGGAGCCTTCCTCTCGCTCTAAACAATAAAAACATTATCCTGTAGAGACTTTTTTACTTCACAACAAGACCAACGATAGAACTTCTATCGTTGGTCTTGTTGTGGCTAATAAAATTTTTTCAACCAACCTTTGTGTTGTCTTGTCAAAAATAATTTTTAAAAAAATAAAAAAACGACTTTATTTTTTCTTTGTTAATTCGGTAGATTGAAAAAATCTGCAGTTCGAGGAAAAAGTGATGTTGGTTTTGAAGTTTGGCGGGGCAAGTGTAGCGACTCCGGAAAGTTTTTGTAAGATTGCAGAGATTGTTGTTGAGCAGGCGGCCCATGCTGGAAACGTGGTTGTTGTAGTGAGTGCAATGGGGGATACGACAGATCAATTATTTGATTTGGCACATCGGGTAAATCCAACGCCTCCTAAACGGGAACTCGATATGCTTGTAACAGCTGGAGAAAGGATCAGTATTGCACTTCTTGCGATGGCGCTTGCAGCACGGGGAAAAGAGGCGATTAGTTTTACGGGAAGTCAATCGGGGATCATCACGGATGAGACCCATTCAGATGCGAAAATTATCGATGTGCAACCGCGACGCCTTTTGACAGTTTTGCAAAAAAGGCAAATTGCCATTGTTGCAGGATTTCAAGGGGTGAGCCGAAAAGGGGAGATCACAACGCTTGGGCGCGGGGGGTCAGATACGACAGCAGTTGCCTTGGCAATTGCTTTGAAGAGCCCTGAAGTGATCTTTTATAAGGATGTATCTGGAGTTTTTGATGCAGATCCTAAACTTACGCCACAGGCGCGTTTGATTCCTCACCTTTCTTATGAAGAGGCTTTTCAATTAATGAGTACGGGACATCCCGTGCTCCATCCCCGCAGCGTGAAGTTAGCAAAAGAAAATAACGTGTGCTTTTCGATTCGCTCTTTTTTTACCCCTTTTCAAGAGGGGACGTTCATTGGAGAAAGGGGGAAGTCCCTTTCTCAAAAGTATGAAGAAACTTTGGAGAGCTAGAAGATGAGTTTTTCGCAACAGTTGGAATTTGATTTTTCTTTTGGATGCCCATCGATCGGTGCTGAGTATTATCGAGAGGGCGCCCAGGATTTAATCCGGCGACTTGTGCCGGTAGATCTTTTAGAGGAAAATTCATTTTCACTCGCTGCGCAAAGAGCCCGCTTTGCTGACTTACTACCGCTCCTTTCTTGGTCAGATCTTTCAAAAGCCCCCTGCGTCCTTTCTGTGCTTCTCCTTTGTAAATATCGACTGAACGCATGTAATTTTTTTTATGACATGGTGAGTCGTTGGCTCCTTCCTCAAAGAGGGTGCAATGTGGAACTTTTTTTTGCCTCTGATGTAAGGCTTCCCCATCTTTCCGATGATCTTTTAAGTGTGGCAGAGATTGTGATCTATCTAAAAAGTGCATCTGATGTGGAAGAGGTGAAGCGCAACATCGCAGCCATTGAAACAGAGATCCGTCTAGGTGTTGTTTCCAATTACCATGCAAGAAGAATTTTGGAGTTCAAGGGGCTTTCTAGCGATGGGAAAACGGCGATGGTTCAAGAAAAAATTAGCTCTTTGATCCAACGCCATTCTAAAGATTTTGATCGCGGGATCTTTACTCAGATGCAGCAGTTTTTAATTACTTGCAGCGAAGAGTTTAAAAAGGAGCGCGACTACCATCATATTAGCCGTTTGATCTCTAACGTCTATTCGCTCCGCAAGGTCTTAAAACAAAATGTGGAATCTGGGCCGAATCGAAGACATGTGATTGCTAAATTTTTAAAAACGCGCATCGGTGTCACTTCTTCAAAAGGGCGCGCTGTACTTGGGATCCTTGTCGGGCTTAATCTTTTTCATGAACACGAACTGTTTGATGAGAGCCATCTTGCGGTTGCCATTCAGAAAGTGCTGCCTAAAGCTCGCATTGTAAAAGAGTCTCCTTTCATCGATAAAGAAGGAGATGGATCCATTCCTATTCTTTATATTGAGATTGAAAAAGGGGATGGCCTTGATTTCACACTCGATGAGATTCAGCGCCTTCGCACCTCTATGCCAGAACATGTGAAAGCAGGCGTTGAGAGACTCACTCACCCCATTTTCATGCCGCGCAATGAAGAAGAGGTCCTGCGCAATATCATGACGCTTGCCAATCAGCTTCGCTTTGTTAACGATAAACCTCAGGCAATCCTCTCTTTTGATGGGGAAAAAGGGGAACATCTCTCTTTTACTGTGATTTTAGTTCGTGGCATGCTAGAGGGAAAGCCAAGTCTTATCGACCTCCTCTCTTTGAAAAAAACAAATCTTAAAATCTACCCAGATAGAGTGAGAAAAGTGGGGCGTTTGCGAGGGAAAGCGGTCAAAGAGGCAACAGTATTTCGAGTTCTTATTGAGAGCGCCTCTTTCTTGCGGGCAGATCATACGGTAGATCTTTACAAAGCTCGCGAAGTGATTATGAAAGAACTTTCTTGCGCTGTGGGTGAGATTCGGGATTATAATGGGGGATTGCTCCTCAAACAAAATGAACTATTAGAGTCTTTAAAAAGCTCTTTAGGGCGTCTTTCCGAGCAGCAGATACTTCTTCTTGAGCAATTTTTTTACGCCCTTGTCCCAATGGAATTGCGTGCGGTGTTAGATGTAGAGCCGTTAAGACAACTATTTTCTTTAGTGCTTCAGATAAAAAAGGGTGGAGGATTGCAAAAAAGGGTAGATCCAAAAAAGGCGATGATTGTTGCGCGTAAAACCATTGCAAAAGAGCTCTCTACTTTTTCTCCCTCTTTTTCTCGTATCGTCTCCTTTCAGATTGAAGATGAGGAGGGGCCCATTTCTGGCGCTCTTCTTTTAAATGAGGATGGAAATGAGCGTGAGAGGTTGTTTTCTTATTTTTGTTGATTGATCGAAACTCAGGAGCTTAGGTATATTTCGGCCTGATGAAACAGAATGTACACAGTAAAATCAAGATCAATCCATCCATTTTATCAGGGGATTTTGGAAGCCTTGCCGAAGAGGCAAGGCGTATTGAAGAAGCAGGTGCTGATGAGATCCATATCGACATCATGGATGGTCACTTCGTTCCCAACCTCACATTAGGGCCGAAAGCTGTTGGTGCAATTAACCGCGCCACAAACCTTTTTCTCGACTTACATTTGATGATTTACAACCCTTATGATTATGTTGAGGAGTTTCTTAAAGAAGGGGCTGACAGGATCACATTCCATTTTGAAGCGACTGAAGATGTAGAAGATACTTTGGCGTTTATCCGCAAATGTGGAAAAGAGGCAGGACTTGCCTTTCGCCCAGAGACTTCCTTTTCTATGATTCCCCGGTATCTTTACCAATGCGATCAAGTCTTAATCATGACTGTAAATCCTGGATTTGGCGGACAAGAGTTTCTCCCTGAAATGTTAGAAAAGATCCGTTTGACTCGCGAATATTGCGAACGGAATCGGATTGGCGCTGGAGGAAAAGAGGGGGCGCCGGGAGTTTTTCCCATTCAAGTCGATGGGGGGATCAACCCTGCAACGGGAAAAAAGTGCGTGGAAGCAGGCGCAACAGTTCTTGTCAGCGGCAATTATCTTTTCACAAGTCCATCGCTTGTTGATGGGATTTCCACGTTGCGACGGGGAATTTCATGAGCCGTAGCGCTCTTAAAAAAGTGGTGGTGATTGGCGGTGGGACTGGCAATTTTGTTGTTCTACAGGGTTTAAAAAAATATCCACTCGATCTCACTGCAATTGTTTCAATGGCAGATGATGGGGGGAGCACAGGGGTTTTACGCGATGAGCTTGGGGTGCTGCCTCCAGGAGATGTGCGGCAATGTCTTGTTGCTCTTTCCAATTCGAGCCGATTGATGCGCTCGCTGATGAATTACCGATTTGAAAATGGGGGGTTAGGAGGTCACTCTTTTGGCAACTTGCTCCTTTCTGCTTTAGAGAAAGTAACAGGGAGTTTTGAAAAAGCGGTAGAGGAAGCGGGGAGGATTCTTTACATTCGAGGGAAAGTGATCCCCGTCACCATCCATCACACACGGCTGAAGATGGTTTTAGAAAGCCAGCACATTCTGGAAGGGGAAAGAGAGATCTACCTTTCCCAAGAGATTGATCAAGGGTATCAAACCATTCACTTAGAGCCATATCCTGAGGTGAACCCAAGAGTTTTAGAAGAGATTGCAACTGCCGATCTACTCGTCATTGGTCCGGGTGGCCTCTACACTTCTTTGATACCTAATCTTTTGGTTGAAGGGGTCTGCGATGCAATTACGAACGCAAAAGCGACTAAAGTTTTTGTCGTGAACTTGATGAATCGAAAAGGACAGACAACGAGCTTTAAGACAAGTCATTATTTGAAAGAGCTTGTTAGATTTTTAGGTAAAGATCCATTTGATCATATTGTCGTAAATGTTCAAAAGCCGATCAAAGCCCTGATCGATGTCTATGCAAAAGAGGGAGACCTTGTTGAAAATGACTTAAGTGGGGAGCGGATGGTTTTTGCAGAACTTTTGGGAGGTGTTCGCCAAGAGTTCAAAGTGGATTTGATCAAACGGAGCTTAATTCGCCACGATTCAAAAAAATTGGCACAGGAGTTGATGAAGATTGTTGATCGTCTTTGATCTTGATGACACTTTGATTGATACTTCGGGGAGTGTAACCCCCTTTAAGATGGGGGAGTGCCTGAAGCGGCTTATTGAGAAAGGGATGGAAGTGAAGAACTTCGAAGAGACCTATCATGAGCTTTTGACATTCAACTGTGACTCTCCTTCGTCCAAAGAGGCATTGGCTCGGCTGATTTGGAAAGTGGGCTTCCCCCCTGAAAAAGCGCACCTTGCTTTTACTGAATTAACAGCGCCTCTGCCCGCTCATTTTTCGATACCCACCACCCCCAATGCATTTGATGTATTAAAACATTTCCATTCTCGATACCCTCTTGCTTTAGTAACTGGTGGAAATCTCTCCTTTCAATCGGATAAAATGGAAAAAGCTGGCTTGGATCGCTCCCTTTTTAGTAAGATTGCAATCCCAGAAGATTCTGTAAAAAAAGTTGTTTATGAGACTTTAAGTAAAGAATTTTCTGTTCCTGCACATGATATTTGGGTTTGTGGGGATCGAATTGAAATGGACTTGAAGCCGGCCAAGGAACTTGGATTTCACACCATTCATATGCAATGGGGAAGGGGGAAAATGCAAAGTGCCGATTGGGTGGAGTTTCGCATTTCAGAATTGAATCAATTACTAGGAATTATCTCATGACAACGGCCAATCAAATCACTCCAGGGATGACTCTTAACCTTGAAGGGAAGATCTTTCGAGTGGAGTCGAGCGTAAAGGTCACGGTTGCAAAAGGAACGCCATTTGTTAAGGCAAAACTGCGCAATTTGATCACAGAAGAGATCATTGAGAGAAATTTCAAGTTGGATCAACCGGTCCAAGAGGTCTCTTTATTGGAAAGGGCATTGGAGTTTCTTTATGCAGAAGGGAAAGAATTTCTCTTTTTAGACATCGGCAATTTAGAGCAGGTGTTAGTTCCCTCCTCTATTTTGGCAGAAAAAGTGGGGTTTTTGAAGGAAGGGATTCAAGTGAAAGCGATGTTTTATGGCGAGACGATTTTCGCTGTTGAATTGCCTCAATTTTTAGAGCTCATGGTTGTAAAAACAGAACCTTCTATTGAAGGAACGGGAACGACGAAACGGGCCCTTTTGGAAACTGGAGCAAAAGTGGAGGTCCCACTTTTTGTTGAAGGAGGCGATGTGGTCAAAGTAGATACGCAGTTGAATGAGTACATTCAGAGGGTGTGATGAATATTGAAGAAATTAAAGAGCTGATGAAGGCCCTTTCTGAGAGCAGCTTTTCGAAATTTACCTTTAAAAAAGGGGATGTAGAACTCCATTTGGAGAAGGAAAAAATCCCTGTAAGGGTCTCTCCTCAAATGATGTTTAACGAGACTGTGGAAGAGGCCGCCTTTCAAGCAGAGATTCCATTGAAGGGCGCTCGTGGGGGAACTACAAGACCTGA
>DATECD010000186.1:0-6700 GCA_035287065.1 Chlamydiales bacterium
TGCTTCGCGCAAATAACCTTGAACACGCTTTAGAACTTGCAAATGCTGTTCCTTACGGACTCACCTCAGGCCTTCATAGCCTAGATGAACGGGAGCAAACTCTATGGCTTGAAAGGATCGAAGCAGGCAACCTCTACATCAATCGGACCATTACCGGTGCCATTGTGCGGCGTCAACCTTTTGGCGGAACCAAAGCCTCCAATTTTGGCGGCGGCTCCAAAGCAGGCGGGCCCAACTATCTGCGCGAACTGATGAAAGCAACTCAAGTAGGTCTTCCTCAAGAAAAAGCGCCTGTAAATGAGTGGGTAAACCACTTAATGCCCTTCTTAGAAAAACTGAACCTCGCTGCAGAAGAGCTCGGGGCTTGGACGGCAAGTATTGCAAGCTACGCCTACTGGTGGCAAAGACTTCAGCAAGGACGCGATCCAACCAAGATCGTCGGCCAAGATAACTACCTTGAGTATCGCCCTCGCAAGCGGATCACATTCCGCGTTATGGCCGATTCCAAGCCTCTCGATGCGCTTCGCCTCATAGCGGCAGCGCTCACCTGTGGCGCAAGCGTAGAAGTGAGCTGGTCCCCTTCTGAACTAAAAGGTCCGCAATACAGCTGGTTAGAGCTGATCCCCATCCTTGCGCTCAAAAAAGAAACACATGAAGAATTCTTAAAACGAGTGGAAGAAGGGCTAATGGAACGCATTCGCATCATACAAAAAGCGCCAGCCGATCTCTATTTTGCCTCCGCTGTCTCTGGCGTCACCATCATCGACGCCCCCGTCTTAGCCAATGGACGCTGGGAACTCCTCCACTTCCTTCGCGAAGTGGCCGTCAGCATCGACTACCACCGCTACGGCAACCTCGGCGCGCGGGAAGGCGAATTGCGCAAACCCATTCTTTAACCGGTTTTAAACCACGATCGGTCTGTATCTCAATCTTGTCGGACCGCCTATTTAAAATATGTTTCTTACCTTTTGACAAATCATAAAACGCGCTAAACTAAACGCGCATGGCGTTACCCCAACTGCAGGCAGGCATCCAAGACTTCCCTATTCTCATCAAAAATGGTTACACTTATGTCGATAAAACGCGTTTTTTGTACGCGTTAATTAACAAAGAAAGACCAGGCTGTTTCTTAGCTCGGCCTCGTAGATTTGGAAAATCTCTGCTGGTTTCTACTCTCGCCTGTTTATTCAAGGGAGAAAGGGAACTTTTTAAGGGACTTTGGATAGACTCTTCTGATTATAATTGGCAACCTCATCCAGTCATCCGCCTCGACTTTACATCGATCACTTCTGATACGTCGGAAGCTCTCACCAAATCTTTAAAAGAAGCCATAGCATCTATTGCTACAAAATATGGAATAAAAGGAATAAAAACAGACTTTGTTAAATCCACATTTAACAACTTACTGGAAGAACTATACAACCGCTTCGGCCCCGTAGTCATTCTCGTAGATGAATATGACCAACCCATTTCACGTTATATAGATGATCCTGATAAAGCAGAAAAAAACAGAGACGTGCTCAATGAATTTTACTCCAATATAAAAAGCCAAGAAAGTTATCTTCGATTTATCTTCGTAACAGGGGTCAGCCAATTTACTAAAATATCCCTCTTTTCTACTCTAAACAATTTAAATTCTCTCTCTTTTCGAGAAGATTGTGCTGATTTATTGGGATTAACGGAAAACGAAATCAAAACCTATTTTATGCCCACGATAGAACATTGGGCAAAAAAAAGAAACGAAGCTCCGGAAGATACACTTGCCTTACTCAAAACATGGTATAACGGATATTCATTTACAGAATCTAACTCTTCCCCAAAAGTTTACAATCCCATTTCTGTACTCAATTTTCTAAAATCAGGTACGCTAAAAGACTACTGGTTTGAGACAGGAACCCCTACCATGGCCATCAAACTAGCTCAAAAACGTAAATTTCCCCTTCTTAGTCTAGAGAACGATGTTCCTGCGGGACACGAATTGGAACAATCTTATGATGTCACATCCATAGACATCCACACTCTACTCTATCAAACGGGATATCTCACAATTCGCAAATTTGACGAAGCCAGTCAAACTTTTTTCCTCAATTTCCCTAACGAGGAAGTCCGCAGATCTTTTGCAAACCATCTGTTACCTCTTTTTTCTACTAAAAATGCTTCTGATATTCAGGGTATCTACTACCAACTCACCAAACATCTGCAACAGCATAATTTTCAACAGTTTTTCGATGTCTTCAATATTTTTCTAGACTCTATCCCGCACAATATCCACAAAGACATTGAGGCATATTATCATTCTCTTCTTTACCTATTCTTAAAAACTCTCGGATTTAAAGTAGGCGCAGAAGTCCCTACCAGTCACGGCCGCATGGATCTACTCCTTAAAACTGATACGGACATCTTTGTGTTCGAATTCAAAATCGACAAGACGGCTCAAGAAGCGCTGAATCAAATTCTTGCAAGAGAATACCATACCCAATTCAAACTCGATAAACGACCAATTACCCTCATCGGCGCTAATTTCAATTCTAAATCTCGCAAGTTAGATGCTTGGGTCAGTCAAAAGGGTTAGGGGCTGTCCCAATTGCAGTAAAAATTCACTCTCCTGCGGTGAGTGAACTGTTACGAATTGCAAATGATCGCGGGAACATTTAACATGTTCCCGTTTTATGACGCAGCTCAACGAACAACAGCAACAAGCAGTTCTCCACATAAAGGGTCCCCTTCTTGTCCTTGCAGGTGCAGGGTCGGGAAAGACTCGTGTCGTTACGCAACGAATTGCCCACCTCATTGACCTAGGTGTTTCCCCTTCTGAAATTTTAGCTGTGACGTTTACAAATAAAGCGGCAGCTGAGATGAAAGAGCGCATTCGCGCTCTTAAAAATACTCAAGTTTTGGCCACAACCTTCCATAGTTTGGGCGCGAGGATCCTTCGCGAATCGATTGCCGCACTAGGCTTTCGTCCTGACTTTACGATTTATGACGCAGAAGATAGCGAAAAACTGCTCAAACTCTGCCTTGAAGAACTTGGATTCAAACAGGAAAAAACGCTCCTTCGGAAAGCGCGCCTTACCATTTCAAGTGCCAAAAATGATCTTCTCACACCCGACCAAATCGAAGACAAAGACATGCAACCGATCTTCACCCTCTATCAAAAGAAATTGCAAGAATGCAATGCCCTCGATTTCGATGACTTACTCTATCTTACAGTGAAACTCCTCAAAGAAAATCAAGCATCCCGAGAAGAGTACCAAAATCGTTGGATTTTCCTTTTGATCGACGAATATCAAGACACAAACCTTGCTCAATACTCACTTGCCAAACTCTTGGTTGCAAAACATAACAATCTCTTTGCTGTAGGCGATCCCGACCAATCGATCTATTCTTGGCGCGGAGCCAGGTATCAAAATATTCTCAAATTTGAATCTGATTTTCCCGGCGCCAAAGTCATTGCTCTCAACCAAAATTATCGGAGCACAAACTACATCCTCCGCGCTTCTAACGCTTTAATCCAACAAAACAGCAAACGCTATGACAAAGAGCTCTGGAGCGAGCTGGGGATGGGCGATAAAATTCGCCTTTTTGTTAGTCCTAAAGAGCGCGACGAGGCGCAGTTTGTCGCAGATGAGATCATCAAACACAAAACGAAGGGAAATTTTGGCTATAACGAGATGGTGATCTTCTATCGGACAAACGCCCAATCACGCCCCTTTGAAGACCGTCTCATCGGCAACAAAATCCCCTACGAGATCATCGGCGGCATCTCCTTCTATGACCGAAAAGAGGTCAAAGACCTCCTCTCCTATCTCCGTATGGTTCTCTCTGATAGCGATCTCATCTCCTTTCTAAGAACCATCAATTTGCCAAAACGGGGTTTAGGAGAGGCAATGGTGGATCAACTCCTCTCTCTTGCAGAACAAGAAGGGATGCCCATCTTTAGCTTCTGTCAAACGCTTCTCACAGCCAAACACCCCGACTGCAAACTCATGAAAAGACAGCAAAAAGGTCTTGCAAGCTACGTCCAACTCATTAACGAACTGCGTCGCGATGCCTCCACTTATAAAATCTCTCAACTCTTGCAAAAAACAATCCAAGCAACAGGGTACCTCACCTACCTAAACGAAGAGCCAGAAACAGCACAAGATCGCAAAGAGAACATCGACGAATTGATCGGAACAGCTGTGGAATGGGAAGAGCAACAAGAAAACCCCTCTCTTGCCCAATTTCTCGAAGAACTCTCCCTACGTTCTCAAGCAGGAAAGAATCAAAATCTTCCAACAGTCAAATTGATGACTCTCCACAACAGTAAAGGCCTTGAATTCCCCCTTGTCTTTCTCGTAGGTATGGAAGAAGACCTATTACCTCACATCAACTCTAAAGAAGATCCAGACAAACTCGAAGAGGAGCGCCGCCTCTGCTATGTAGGGATGACCCGAGCAAAAAGGCTCCTCTACCTCTGCCGCGCAAACGAGCGCACCATGTGGGGCGCATTTCGCCGCATGTTCCCCTCTCGCTTCCTCCGCGAACTCCCCAAAGACTGCCTTCAGCAAATGTAAAGCTGCTTTACATGATGAAAAAAACCAAAACATCGCATATACTGCACGATGTTTTGGAAATGATATGATTGGGACAATTGTACCAATCACCTGAAACAGTTCGTTTTTTGCTTGAAAAAGCGATGCCAGAGTACTCATGGTTTACGAATCAGGGTAGAGTGCATCAAGATAGAACTTCGTGCCGATATCTTGTGAGAAGGAGTTGTAAAAGACTTTCGTCTCCAAATAAAATTCAAGAGATGGGAGCAGATGCATATGCTGCTTCTTTTTCTGGTGGTTCTGATGGATATCGGTACAGCTCCTTTAGTCGTTGTTGGGGGCTTCGCCCCGGCTGGCTTGAACGTCAACAACAACTACGATAACGCCAACGACAACATTGGCTTGGGGGCCCTGCGGAAATTCTATGTTACCCCTCCGTGCATTAAATGCGGTGGGGGACGGACTTTATCCACCCACCAACCATTCTTCCAATTTCTTGAACAATTTTTTGAATTTCCAGATATTGCGTATTGTCGATAGCTCGAGTATCTTTTGCTAGTCGGAAAAGCACTTTCAGCAAATCGAGTTTATTGCTGATGTTGTAAAGCGCTTCGATTCGCTCTTCATTCTTCCGATGACTTGTCTCAATCAGCGCGTCTAGCAAAGCAAGAGTGGTATTTTCACATTTTTCCCAAAGTGTATATCGTTGAAGTTTTGGGATTTTAGAATGAAAACCGTGAATCAATTTGTAGAGATCGTACATTCTATGGAAAATCGGTGTCTCTAAAACAGAGTGAATTTGAGAAGTCATGAAGATAGCCGGTCATTTTTTTGAGGAAATGATATCACTAGAGCATATTTTCCAGTGTTGGGACCAGTTTAAACGAGGGAAAAGCAAAAGAAAAGACATTCAATTGTTTGAACGACATTTAGAGGATAATATTTTTCAACTGCAAGAAGACTTAAGGATTTTCCAATATTCACACTCATCCTACCATCAGTTCTACGTGACAGACCCCAAACAACGACACATCAGCAAAGCTTCAGTCCGAGATAGACTGGTTCATCAAGTTGTTTACGATTCTTTAACCCATATTTTAGACAAGAAATTCATTTTTCATTCCTTCTCCAGTCGACTTGGCAAAGGAACTCATATTGGTGTAGATCAGCTTCGTAAAATGATCAAAAAAGTGAGCTGCAATGGTTTCAAACCCTGCTTCGCCCTCAAAATGGACATTCGACGTTTTTTTGATACTATCCATCACCCTACTTTAAAACTCCTCCTACGGAAATACATCAAAGACGAAAATGCCATGAGACTCATCGAAATGATCATCGACAGTTTCAAAGTCTCTGATGAACATGGGATTCCTCTTGGAAATGTAACCTCGCAACTCTTTGCAAACGTTTATCTGCATAAACTCGATGAGTTTATCAAACAACAGCTCCGAGAAAAATTTTACATCCGTTATTGCGATGATTTTATCATCCTTTCTAACAATAAATCCCATCTACAAACGTTGATTGTCTCGATACGAGAATTTTTATCTCAAAATTTACAACTAGATCTTCATCCAAAAAAAGTGATCATAGCCAAACTCACATCAGGAATCGATTTCTTGGGTTACGTTCTATTTGAACATCATACTTTGATGAGAGCCCGCACAAAGCAAAGAATGAAAAAGCGCCTTCAGACAGCTTTTGAGGAATATCTTATAGGAGTTACTGATCCGATGTCTATGAACCAAAAGTTGCAATCCTATTTGGGACTATTGTCTCACGCCGATCAACATAATTTAGCCATAGGCTTAACAAATGCCTATCGAACAAAGAGCAAAAAAAGCAAATTTTAACGGGCCGGCTTCGCCGGCATAAAAAAACTAAAAAAACCAAAAAATCCAAAGTCCATAATGGCCAAAGTTCCAATGACCTATGGCCTAAAAAAGAACTTCCGCAGGGCCCCCATGCCAATGATGACGTAGGCGGGAACGTAGTGGCTGTTGACGTACAAGCCAGCCGGGGCGAAGCCCCATATGCATTAAGCTAACTTCCTTAAGTTGCTGGCAGTGAAGGAAAAATTATAATATTAAAAAAAACATTGATAAACTTCTCCACCGTAACACGACAAAATGCACGATGGAGAATAAGATGCGCGATCTTGAGAA
>DATECD010000187.1:0-4805 GCA_035287065.1 Chlamydiales bacterium
AGCGCCTCCTAAAGGCTCAGGGATCATCTCATCGACAATGCCTAACTTTAAAAGATCTTCCACCTGCATTTTCAATGCAGAGGCAGCCTCCCCATTTTTCCCTACATCTTTCCAAAGGATTGAAGAGCACCCCTCAGGGGAAATCACCGAGTAGTAAGAATGTTCCATCATCCCAATGACATCGCTCACTCCAATTCCTAAAGCTCCTCCTGAACAACCTTCGCCAATGACGATGGAAATAATCGGAGTTGGAAGTCTTGCCATCTCCCAAAGATTTTGTGCAATTGCCCAACCCTGCCCTCTTTCTTCCGCAGTTAACCCAGGATAAGCCCCTGGCGTATCGATTAACGTGACTACGGGAATAGAAAACTTCGCAGCAAGTCTCATGCATCGCATCGCTTTGCGATACCCTTCTGGATGCATCATCCCAAAGTTGCGATAGAGACGACTCTCTGTATCTTTTCCCTTTTCTTGCCCAATGAAAAGAAATTTTTTTCCCTCCATCTTCCCAAGAACGGCAACAACAGCATGATCATCTTGGTAGGTTCGATCTCCAAAGATCTCAACGTGTTCTTCACAAAGATTTTGGATGTAATCGAGCGCATGAGGTCTTTGCGAATGGCGACAAATAGCTACTCTTTCCCATGGGCTAAGCTGTGAATAGACACTTGCCTTCAATTCATCGAGCTTCCTCTCCATTCGGACAAATTCATCTTTAGACCAAAGGGAATTTTTAAGATTTTGTTGTTTAAGACGGTGTAGCGTCTCAGCCATCTCAACAATTTGTTTTTCATGGGGAAGAATGGTCATCGTTCTTTTTCCACCCCAGGGAGTTTGGCTTCATAAAAATCTTTCACTAATTCAATGGTCGTCGGCTTTGTGATCACAATGGCAAAAATCTCTTCAATATCTTCAGCAGAGAGACGAACACACCCATCGCTCTCATACTTCCCAATCTTACTGACATCTTCGACGAGCACACCTTTTTCAAGGCTTTCAATCCACGGCGCGCCATGCAATCCAAGACCCCTTGCAGATTCACTACACCCTTCTAATTCTTTTTCAAAGGGGATCCATCTCGTTCCAAATACGCGAATCATCTCAATTTGCTCATCTTGATAGTAGCCCATAACTCCAGGCTTATAGATCGCAACTTTCTCCCCAAATCGATATTTGCCAACAGGAGTTAAAGCCCCAGATTTCTTCTTTACATCCAATTTCCCAAGCCCTACCCGGTACGTTTTAAGTAAAACCCTCTCATTTTGATCTAAATCAAGATAATAAAACCACATGCGACAGCGAGATAGGTCGATAAGAAGATAGAATTCTAAATTCTTCCCCTCTTTGAAAACATTGAAACGGTCTCCAGGAGATACTTTCTGAGTCAAATAATCGGGTTTATGGTTGAGGCTTCTCGCAATGAAATGGCGAGATGTGCCGTAATGTGCGGCATAGTCGGCAATCCAAGCGGGACGTCCTTGGATCCAAGGAGCTCTACTCGTATAAGAGATGGTTTCTACAATCGGCAGTTGATCGGAACCCAATGTAAAAAGTTGCTCAATCCGATTTGCATCGGGCAAGATTTCCTGTTTTTCAGGAGCTGGAGGTTCAATAACAGCTACAGGGATAGGACGGGTGGGAGCAATTACCTTCTTCTCCTTGACAGGGATGATGAGTTCCTGCACCTCTTCTTTTGCAACTTTTTCTACTTTGGCTATCCTTTCTACAGAAGTTGAAGGCAAACGCTTCCAATAGCCAACTCCAGCAATAGCTCCAAAAAGCAACACCCCACCTGTGAGAAAATACTTTGCAACTGACATATTCAAAAAATTTTAATGCTCTTGGTCTGATTATCAGGGAGAAGAGACTATTTTGGCAAGAAACAGTTCTTTCAAATAAAAAGAACATTTTGGGTGAGCAGAGGTAAGGGGTTGTTCAATAGATGAATGACTTTTTTTCCTGAGAAGTCCTAAAAGTTATTGTTGAACGACTTCTAAGTTCGAAAGCAATTAAATATTGACAATTCCAAAATGCATCTCCTGCAATGGGAATCACTTCCATTCTAGATGGCCCTTTGCCGATCAACTGAACCCCCTCAAAATCAACAGGACAAACACCCCCAGAGTAGCGGCGAAGACCCCCTGCTTCGATCTCTAAAGAACCAACCCTTACCCTTTTTGCCTGAACATAGAAAGAGAAAAAAAGGGGATGATCGATCGTGAGACCAAAAAAGGTGAGGTCGAGATCTACCCCCCTTTCTCGCACAGTCATATCCGTGGAAAACCAAACTTCGGGCTGAGCAATAGGAGAAGACCATCGATCCTCGTGAAAGAAAAGAGAGCGGATCCCGAAGGTGCCACTACCTAAAGGCAGCACCTCGGGACCAAATGCACAAACTTTTATTGAAGGAAACAAGAGACTACCTAGAGACGGGCTCTCCCCATCTAAGGACTTGACCGCCTCTATCGTACTCATACTTATTCAATCATCTGGCGCATCTTTTTCCCTGGAGTAAACTTCACAGCCTTTCTCGCAGGAATAACAATAGGAACTGAGGCATTCTTTGGATTACGCCCAATCTTCTGTTTGCGCTCAACCACTTCAAAGACACCAAAATCGCGAAATTCTAAACGATCTCCTTGCGATAGGGAATCGGTCATCTCATCTAGAAATGCTTGTATGACATTTCTCACATCATTTGGATGAAGCCCTTTCTTTTGTGAAATGGTTTGAATCAACTTCTTTTTCGTGATCGTACCCATTTCCTCACCTTGATCTTCATGTTCATCTATTTCGTTCGCAGCCAATGTTTTTCTCCTTTATTTGGGAATCTACTCTTCTTTAAGAGCCTTATTTCATGAACCTGAGGCGCCCAAATTTCACGTCCCCACAGCGGTTAGCCCCTGTATGTAAAGGGGTTCACGAGTTCAAAATACTCGCAAAGGAATATTTTGCAAAATCAATTTTCAATTTCGACTAAGATTCGTTTCTTTTTCCCCGAGCTAAACAGTAGATAAATACCTTCGATAAGGTCTTTTTCTTGGATAAAAAAATTCGGGTCTGAAATACGCTCATTGTTGAGATAAGCCCCTCCATTTTTGATGAGCCTTCCCCCTTCTGCCTTGCTTGGAACAAGTCCAATTTTGGAAGCTAAATCGACAAATTTTATTCCCACAACATCACTGCGGGAAAGGGAAATATGGGGCATATCCTGTGCAAGCTCTTTTAATACTTTCGCAGAAAGAACTCCTCCTGCAGCTTCTCCAGGCATCATCCCCATCGTTACTCGAAGAGCTGCCGCCAGCCCCTCTTCACCATGAATAAAACGGGTAACTTCTTCGGCAAGTTTTTTTTGTGCTGTATTAGGCACATAGCCACTCACCTCCATCTCTTGTTCTATCTTAGAGATCTCCGAAAGTGGAATAAACGTGAGGATTTTCAAAAGGCGAATGACATCCACATCGGGAACCCGAACAAGGTACTGATAGAAATGGTAAGGAGAAAGTTTTTCACTTGAGAGCCAAACGGCCCCCTCTTCCGATTTTCCAAATTTCTTCCCATCACTACGAGTCAAAAGAGGCCAAGTCAATCCAAAAAGAGGCTTTCCACCAGTCTTTCGATTCAGCTCAACACCTGCTGTGATATTCCCCCACTGATCGCTCCCTCCAACCTGCAAAGAAATACCATATTGCTTGCTTAAGAAACAAAAATCGTAACCTTGCAAAACCTGATAGCTAAACTCTGTAAAACTGATCCCCTCTTCAGATTGGAGGCGTGCGCGAACGCTCTCTTTGGCAATCATAGACCCGACGCGAAAGTGCTTCCCCGCTTCGCGTAAAAAATCAATCAGCCCAATCTTTCCTAGCCAATCATGATTGTTTACAACTACAGGAGGCACTCCTTCTGGAAATGAGAGAAGTTTTTTTAAGAACGCAGTCAACGACGCTACATTGTGAGCAAGCTCCTCTTCACTAAGTAAAGGTCTTTCCACACTTTTTCCTGAGGGGTCTCCAATGCGTCCCGTTGCCCCGCCAACCAAGGCATAGACCTTATGACCACATTTCTGAAACCAAGCAAGCGCCATAAGTCCCATCAAATTCCCAAGATGGAAGCTATCTGCTGTAGGATCTAACCCTAAGTACACTCCAATTGGGTTTTCCGTTAGCGCCCGTAACTCAGGACTTGTCATCTGATCGACAAAGCCCCTCGCCGTCAATAAATCAATGATGTTCATCTTCTGCATAAAAGAAGGCAATTTTACATGAATTCGGCGTTGTTTTGCAAGGCGTTCGCCTTCTTTGTAGAAAATTTTGAGTCCCTTGTCATAAGATTCAAAGTTATGACACTTCTACAAGCAAAACAAAGTGCTGGGGCAAAGGCTGCCGAACTCATCCAAGAGGGGATGATTGTCGGCTTAGGAACAGGCTCAACAGCTACATGCTTCATTGAAGCTTTGATTGAGAAAAAGAAAAAAGGTCTCTTTTTTCGCGCTGTTGCTAGCTCTAAAGCTTCTGCAGATCTTGCTAGGACAGGAGGCATAGATATTCTCGATCTCAATTCAGTCTCAACAATTGATCTAACTGTAGATGGAGCTGATGAAGTCGACTTGCAAAAGCGGATGATCAAAGGAAAAGGGGGCGCGCATGTTAGAGAAAAAATCTTAGCCGTCTCTAGCAAAGAGATGATCGTAATCATCGACGAAACAAAGTACGTTTCATCTTTGGGGAAAACCCCTCTACCCGTTGAAATCCTTCCCTATGGGGCTCCGCTTACTCGAGCAAGATTAGAAAAATGTGGCTTTCAAG
>DATECD010000188.1:0-4550 GCA_035287065.1 Chlamydiales bacterium
TGATCAATATCGCTGCGATCTCGAGCGTGAAAAATTTCCCTCTTTTAGCAGAATATGGGCTTTCTATTGTCTCATTCTTAATCCTTTCTGCCCTTTTCTTTTTTATCCCGGTCGCTTTTTCAGCTGCAGAGCTTGCTTCAACATGGCCTGACCGGGGCGTCTATACTTGGGTAAAACAAGCATTTGGTCCCAAGATGGGCTTTTTAGCGATCTGGTTGCAGTGGGCATCCAATGTGATTTGGTATCCCACCATCCTCTCTTTTATTGCGGGAACAGTTGCTTATGTCATCAATCCAGATCTTGCTACCAATCGCTTCTTTATTTTTTCCATCGTCCTCATCTCCTTTTGGACATTCACTTTCTTAAATTTCTTCGGCATGCATCTATCAGGTTGGCTTAGCTCTTTAAGCGCTTTGTTTGGAACATTACTCCCAATTGCTCTAATCATTCTCCTTGGTGTCTTTTGGGCTTTCGGCAACCACCCTTCAGAAATTTGTTGGAGTTGGAAAGGGATGCTCCCCAATCTGACTCATCTCAATGAATTAGTCTTATTATCTGGAGTGCTGCTCGGTCTTGCAGGTCTTGAGATGTCAGGCGTTCATGCAAGAAATGTTGTAAATCCCAAAAAAGATTATCCGCTAGGGATCTTCTCTTCAGCGATCTTAATCATTGTCGTTTCTGTTCTCGGAGGGCTTTCCATTGCAACCGTTGTGCCCCGTGAAAATATCGAACTTACCTCAGGCAGTATGAAGGCATTTGCCTCTTTTTTCCAAGCCTTTAAAGCCCCTTGGTTAACACCTCTTATCTCCGCCATCACCACATTTGGCGCTATCGGAATGCTAAGCACATGGATTGCGGGCCCAAGTCGAGGACTTCTTGCAGCAGCAGTTGATGGCGATCTTCCCAAAATCTTCCATAGAGCCAATCGATTTGGTATGCCAACTGCCATTTTGACTGCGCAAGCGCTCCTCGTCTCCCTTCTTGCTACCCTTTTCCTCTTCATGCCCTCTGTCAATAGTTCTTACTGGGCGCTCATTGCTTTAGCTTCCATCCTTTACCAATTGATGTATCTTTTGATGTTCTCTGCTCTTCTTGCTCTTCGATACAAAGAACCCAAGACACATCGCCCCTACAAAATCCCATTAGGGAAATTGGGTCTTTGGTTAGTAGGAGGATGTGGGATCTTCGGTTCTACATTTGGTCTTCTCTTTGCTTTTTTCCCTCCTTCGCAATTTGATATTGGAAAACTCCTCCTCTTCGAATCTTTCCTTATTGGCGGAACGATTTTCTTTTGCATGATCCCTTTCTGCCTCTTTCGTATCCGTTCCCGCAGCTGGAAATAAGAGCATCTTTTCAAGAAATGAACGAGCGGGTAACCTCCTTTTATAATGTGTGGAATTTTTGGTTATATCGGTGAGGGGGATGCAGTCACTGCGTGCTGCCAAGGACTTGAGCTCCTTGAATATCGCGGCTACGATTCGACAGGAATTGCAGGAATTTCCCAAGGAAAAATCGCTTTTCGAAAAAAAGCAGGAAAACTCTCAGAACTAAAAACTGTACTCGATCTCACGCATCTTGATCTTGCAATTGCTCACACAAGATGGGCAACTCACGGCGCAGTCAATGATCGCAATGCACACCCCCATCTCGATTTCAGTGAGAGCTTCGCTTTAGTCCATAACGGCATCTTTGAAAATTATTCCGCATTAAAAGAGAAACTGCAGCAAGAGGGGACCTCATTTTCTTCTGACACTGATACGGAAGTAATTGTCCAGCTGATTGCAAAACAGTATCAAGGCGATCTTCTTGAGGCTCTCGATGCAACACTTCCTCTTCTTGAAGGGACATTCTCATTTCTTCTCATCCACAAAAATCATCAAGAAATTGTGGCCATGGCAAATGGATGTCCTTTGACAATTGCTGTTGATGAAGAGGGAAAAGAGGCAATCCTCTCTTCTGATCCCAATGTCTTTCTTAAGAAAAACTTTCATGTCTTTTTTCTTGAAATAGGAGAGATGGCTCGTGTGAGAAAAGGTCATGTAGAGATCTTTGGAAAGGGGCTCGTGCCAAAATGTAAAAAAAGTGAGCGCGTTCAAGGAGCATCTCAAGCCCCCTCGAAAGAAGGCTTTCCTCATTTCATGCTGAAAGAAATTTTCGATCAACCGATTGCCTGTAAACGCGCTTTAGAGAGAAACTTTGTAGAGAATTTAGAGTTTCAAGAACTCAAGATCTCCTCTGATATTTTACAGGAGATCGATCAGATCAGGATGATTGGAAGCGGAACTTCTTCTTTAGCAGGCGCCATCGGATCGCTCCTTTTTGAAGATCTCGCCCAAATTCCTTCCGTTTGCGAAATCGCATCAGAAGTGCAATACCGAAACATCTCTTTCTCCTCAAAAACCCTCGTCCTTGCGATCAGTCAATCAGGTGAAACAGCTGATACTCTTGCTGCCTTGCGAAAAGCAAAGCGAGATGGATATCCAACAATTGCCCTTTGCAATGTGGAAAATTCCGCCATGGCGCGTGAGGCAGATGGCACCCTTTTTTTAAAAGCGGGCCCAGAAGTGAGTGTCTGTTCAACGAAGGCGTTCACAAGCCAACTCGTCATGCTCTCCCTTTTTGCTTTATATATGGGGAGATTGAAAAAAAGAATCTCCTCAGAAAAGATGGAGACTTTCACCCATCTGCTTGAATCTTCTACAAAACAGATGCAAGATGTTCTCAATCAAAAAGAAGATATTGAAAAAATTGCAAAAAAATATGCGCGCTACAACAATTTTTTCTTTATGGGAAGACGTTACATGTATCCTACATGTATGGAAGCTGCCTTAAAACTCAAAGAGATCTCTTATGTGAATGCAAATGGGTATCCAGCGGGCGAACTCAAACATGGCCCTATTGCGCTTTTGGATTCTGAATTCCCATGTCTTGCCTTTTGCGCAAACGAGATGACAAAAGAGAAGATCATCTCCAATTTGATGGAAGTGAAAGCTCGAGGAGCCCCTCTTTTGGCCATTGCCCCATCCAACATGAAAGAAGTTCAAGCAATTGCAGACGATGTGATCTTTGTTCCTCCCGTAATTGATCTTTTTGCCCCTTTCCCGTCCATTGTTGCGGGGCAGCTTCTTGCCTATTTCATCGCCAAAGAAAGAGGATGCAACATTGATCAACCGAGAAATCTTGCAAAATCTGTGACTGTAGAATGAGGAAATTTTTATTTCTCCTCATCCTTATTCTCCTCTTGATCTTTTTTCTCCCGTGGATTCTCTCTTCTCCATTTGGGAAATTTCTAGTAGAAAAAGAATTCTCAAAAAAAAGTGGATTTACTGTCTCTATTACAAAAGTCTCCTGGAGTTGGCTAGGTCCCCAAGCTTTTGAGGGGGTCGCATTTCAAAATGAGGCAATAACAGGAACTGTAAACGAAGTGAAACTCACTCTCCCTCTTTGGAAAATTGAGGAGTGGAGAAAAGAGATCCTCATCAAAGGAGGCACTCTTTTTTTTTCAAAAGAAAATCTCCATTTTACAGAAATTGAAGGAACTGTTGCAGAAAACAACATCGACCTTTCAGGAAAAGGAAGTCACGGTGGCAACTTATTAATCCGCGGAACCATTGCTTCTCAAAGCAATTTCGATGTAGAGCTCCACTTAAAAGATTTCCCCTCAATTGCTATCGATGAGCTCCTCCACGCAGAAGGACTTTTTTCTACATTCTTAAGCCCCCTTTTTAACTGCGACGCGCACCTTTCTCCAACAAGTATTGCCGGAACGCTCAACTCTAAAACAGCAAATGTTGCATTGGATGGATCCCTTCATGAAGGTTTTTTTTTCTTAAGTCGCCCTTTTACCCTCTCTTTGATGATCACTCCTGAAATTGCAAAAGAGCTCCAAAAACGTTTTGCATTGGATCTTTTGCAAGCGCAAAACCCCTTTCGCCTTCAGATCGATCCTGCTGGCGCAAAAATTCCCATCTCCCCATTTTCTTTAAAAAATCTTCAGATTGGTCACGGCACTCTCGATCTAGGGAAATTCATTATGGATAAAGCCCTCTCTTTCCCCCCTCTTTTCTCCCTTCCCTCCCCTCTTTCTGTCTGGCTAACCCAGATCTTTTTTTCCATCAATCAAGAGACAATACAACTTGATCGAGTCGATGGCCTTTTAGGGGGTAAAGTTCACCTTTGTTCCTGGGGGCAAATACAATTACTCACTTCAGCCCTTCATCTCACTCTCGGCTTCCCAGCAGATACTCTTGAAAAGCTCCTTAAAGTCAGCTCCCTCCCTCCAACCTACGTCCTTCAGATCCCCGTAACGGGCACCTTACAAGACCCACAACTTGCTACCTCTATTGCAGCATCCAAAATGGGCGCGCTCGTTGCCATCCAACATGGAGAACAGGCAGGTGGCCTTTTCGGGAAAAAGGGGCGCATGATCGGGAAAGTGATCCAACAAGCAACCCCTTTCCCTCAAGACCCCCCCGCCCCCCCTCCTCATCTCCCCTTCCCCTGGGAATAAACCTCTGCGGTAGTAGATGGAGCTGCTCGTGGCCTTGGGA
>DATECD010000189.1:0-17691 GCA_035287065.1 Chlamydiales bacterium
CCTCTTAAAGTAAAAGCATTTGGGAAGGTAGACTCTGATTTAAAAGGGCAAATCGAAACAGGATTTGGCACATTCTACAATCACACATTCCTTTTAAAAGACCCCTGCCCCTTCTCTTTTTCTGAAGTGGGGCCGCTTGCGCTTAGCTTTGATCAAGGGACTCTTCTTTGCAAGTGGGATTATCGAGATGAAAAAAGCGATTTTACTCTTTCCTTTAGCAATTTCCCCCTTGATCTTCTCTCTTTAAATCCTCTTGAAGTGCCCATTACGGGTGAGATCACATCAGAACTTTCTCTCCATCAAGAAAAAAGGGTACTGACAGGGCAATGGAAAGCTCTTTTAAGTGGCTTTCAAGCAGGCACGATCCAAACTTCTGGAAATGTGACAGGAGATCTTGAAAAAGAACGCCTTCTTCTTTCTGGCCATCTCGGTAGAGAGGGGAAAGAGGAGATCGGAATGGAACTCTCTTTACCCATCCGCATCCTCCTTTCCCCTCCTCAAATTGAAATCTTCTGGAATGATTCTCTTACCGGACAATTTTTCTATGATGGAAATGTGGAAGAGCTTCTCGATTTTGCCGATCTCGGCACACATCACATCAGTGGCAATTGCAACTGCAATCTCACACTTTCTGACACACTTTTACATCCAAGCTTAAAAGGGATCTGCACCTTCACAAATGGCCTCTACGAAAACTATTTAACAGGTGTCAAACTTACCGCAATCGAAGGGAAAGGGGAAGCTTTAGGAGATCGAATCGATATCGCGATAACAGGAAGAGATCTTCCCTCTTTAGGAACATTTGAAGGAACTGGTGTCATTGAACTTAAAACAGAAGAAAAATTTCCCTTCTTATTCCATGCGCAACTTCAAGATTTTGCCGTTACGCAAATTGATCTTGTCTCATCGAAAGCAACAGGGAACTTCACTCTTGTTGGAAACTGGGAAGGGGCGCATCTAGAAGGAAATGTTGATCTTTTACAAACAGAGCTCCATATCCCAAGTCACCTCCCCAATCCTTTACCTGAATTGACAGTTGTCTACCGCAACGCACTTAAACCCCCTCCTATCCCTCCTGAAAAAGGGAATTTTATCTACCCAATCGCACTCGATCTTTCACTCCAAACAATCCATGGGATTCGGATCGATGGGCGGGGCCTTACATCAGAGTGGAATGGCGCCTTTCATCTTGGAGGCACCTCCGCCAATTTCATTGCAGAAGGGAAATTAGACCTGATTGAAGGGGAATTTCTTTTTGCAGGTAGATCTTTCAAACTCACAGATGGCGCTTTATCGTTTAGAGGAAAACCAAATGAAGTTCCCTATTTAAATCTCGGAGGGCTTGTCCAAGTAAAAGATGTCGAAATCTCTGTAAGACTCAAAGGCCCTTTAAATCGCCCTCAAGTCACCTTTCAATCCTCACCTCCTCTTCCCATGAGCTCCATTGTCTCCTATCTTCTCTTTGGACAAGAGATCGCTGAGATCAATAGCTTTCAGGCTCTTCAACTCGTGGGCACTATCGCTTCATTTTCAGGAGACGCTCCCGATGTTCTTGAAGAGACGCGAAGAGCTCTCGGCGTAGATCGATTAGAAATTGTCTCAATGCCCGGACCTGGAGAAGAAGAAGCGCTCACCAATACCGTTGCTGTGCAAGTGGGTAAATATGTGGGCGAAAGTGTCTTAGTCTCCTACACACAAGGAGCAGAATTTGCAGCAGGTAACATCAGCATTGAAATTGAGATCCCTCATGGACTTACGATCATGCTAGAAAACGACCAGAAGATGGAGCAAGGAAAATTCACTCTCAAGTGGAATTATAATTACTAAAAATTATAGAATGTTCATCCGTAAAAACAAGGAGGACCTCTTATGAGCGCAATTGTCGATACACCCCCTATTCAAACTCTTGAGCCTTCCCACTTCAATTCAACGACTCCTGTTACTCTTGAATCGATTGAGAAAACACAAGAAGTTGCAAAGCGTCAGATTCAACAACTCTCTTTAACGTATGCAGTCGTTTCTCTCACTTTAAACATGGAAAAGCTCACCTCTCAAAAAGTGCACAACCTTTCCGATGAAATAAAGCGAAAAGAGGCAACCATCCATTTACTTCTCGATTTAAAAAAAGAGCTGCACGCAATGAAAGAGGGAGACTCTCTTTCAGAAAAAGCAATTACACTCCTAGACCAACTTGCAACAAAAAATATCCAACTTTGGAACAAAGAGTCGACGCTCACTCAAAAAGATCAAGAAAATCTCCTAGAGTCAATCAGCTCAGAGCTCCAACCCCTCCATTCCGATATCCAAAAAACTTTGACTCTCGATCTTGCCCGTCTTACAACGCAAAACAGCACGATCATCAACATTGCGCAAGATATTGTCCGACTTGTTTCAAAACACATCAGCAATATTCTTGAGAGAATGAGACACTAAATGCCAAGTAACGTAGCCTTAGAGGCCTGCTTACGCTTTTCTGACTATGAGAAAACAATTGCTAAGCAGATCGCTCTTTCTAAAGAAGAGCTCGATATTGGAACCAAACAAATTTCTCACAATGAGAAGCAGAAAACAGCTCTCATTGAAGAAAGTGAAAAAGAGCTCACTCAGAAACGGAGTTGGGGCGTTTTAGGGGGTTTAGCCAATTACGCAAACTCTCTTTCCACGTTTGCCATCGCCGCCCATTTAGGACCCACTCCTCCCGGAATCACGTTAGGTGTTTCAGCAACTGCAACTTTAGTCAATCAACTCGTTAATGACACAATTGGGTGGGGTGCCATCTCTTCTTATTGGGCGCCAAATTTTCAAGAACAACAAATTTGGGCAGAAAGAATCAGTAACTCGCTCAGTTGGCTTGGATTTGGATTAGGGATTACTGGAGGATATAGCGCGCAAGCAGCTGGTCTTTGGGACTGGATGAACTGGAATAGCGCAGCAAACATCGTCCAAGGCGCCTCTACCCTAACAAAAGGGACAACAACCCTTGCTAACGCCTATATCGATACGCGCATGGCCAACCTTCGCGCAAAAATCAAGCAACAGGATTTGGAAAGCGAAAAGATCCGCATCGAAAGTAAGATGGAAGTAGCGGGATTGGACTCAATCACAAAAGCTGTTGCCTCTATTGTCCAATCACTTACTAAAACAATTGAAGAAACACGAGTATCTATTTAGGAGAACTTAGGCTATGTCACAACTACAACCACTATCCCCTTCTCTTCCAACAACTGCCTCTACTACAAAAAGCTACATCGATGAGCTTTACGAAATTGCCAACCTTATCTCCTCTCTTCTTCCCCGTTTTCAAGAAGATCAAAGAGTGTCAACAGAAGGGCACAAAAGCCGTTTTCTCACTCTCACAGAAGAATCGATCTCTAAAAATAGACAAAGCGGATTGACTCATAGCGCTCTTAGCGTTGCGGGAGTCGTTGCGCAACTTGCGGCGCCCATTCTCTCTCCAGGGATCAGCCCCATCGTACAAGCATTTGCCCCTCAGATCTCAAATGTGGGAAGCGCTCTGACAACTCACATGCAAACAGGAGCTGCTCGTTTTGAAAAATTGGCAACCCTCCATCAGCTCTCCCTTCAAGACACATCCACTGCCAAGCAGTCTGACGAGAGTTTAAAACAAGGGGTCACCTCACTTGCGCAAGGCCTCCAATCCCTACTCACCCAAGCTTCTCGAGGAACAAATTGACCTGAAAAAGAGGCTTCCCTACAATCAGGAAAATGCTGGTCTTAGCTAGAAACCAAGCCACCCGCCTCCTCGAGATGATTGGCGACTACGTCCGTATGGTCGTGGACGTCTTTGCCTCAGCTGTAAAACGGCCCCCATCTTGGGCTTTAATCCAAGAGCAACTCTATCATATCGGTGTCATGTCGCTCTCTGTTGTCGCAATCACTGGCTTTACAACAGGTTTTGTCTTGGCGGCACAATCGTTTTATCAATTGGGAGAAAAAGGGCTCTCTGCTGTCACTGGAGTCTTGGTTGGTAAAGCGATGATTACAGAACTTGGGCCCATTCTCACCTCGTTCATGGTAACAGGGAGAGTGGGCTCTGCTATGTGCGCAGAACTTGGATCGATGAGAGTGACAGAGCAAATCGACGCGATGCGCTCAATGGCTGTAAATCCTCACGCCTATCTTGTCGCCCCTCGCTTTTTTGCAGGCATTGTGATGGTTCCCTTACTCACCTTCTTTAGCGCGATCATGGGAATTTTTGGGGGATTTTTAATCGCATCCTCTCTTTTCAATATGACCTCTGCAAGTTATTTCGATCCCATGCGCCTCCATATCAGTCTGTTCGACGTAGCAAGCGGCTTTATTAAAGCTTTTATCTTCGGCGTTCTCTTAGTCACAGTCTGTTGCTATAAAGGGATGAAAACCTCTGGGGGAGCAGCTGGCGTTGGAAAAGCAACTACACAAAGTGTTGTGACAAGTTATATTTTGATCCTTATTTCCGACTTTCTTCTCACAATGGGACTTAACATTATCAATCAAGAACTCAAATATAACTGGATGAAATGATCCAGATCCGCAATCTATGGAAACGCTACGGAAATGTGGACGTCTTAAAAGGGCTTAATCTCGACGTACGTCAAGGCGAAATCCTTGTGATCCTCGGTAGATCAGGTGTTGGGAAAAGTGTCCTTTTACGACATATCATCGGGATTGAAAAGCCAGATGCTGGAAGTATCGAAGTTGCAGGCAAAAAGATCACAAATTGCAAAAAAAATGAGATCTATCAAGCTGTAAAGAATATGGGAATGCTCTTTCAAGGAGCTGCCCTTTTTGATTCAATGACAGTTGGGGAAAATACGGGATTCTACCTATCCCAGCATGGAGACTTAAGTACAGGAAAGGCTTTTCCCCCTGAAGTCATTGAGCAAAAAGTGCAAGAGGCGCTCGCAATGGTGGGGCTAGAAGGGGTAGAAGAGAAGATGCCTTCACAACTATCAGGTGGAATGCGCAAACGGGCAGCTTTGGCGCGCCTCATCGTCTATCGCCCTTCCATCCTCCTTTACGATGAGCCCACAACAGGACTTGATCCCATTACAGCCCAGCAAATCAATGAACTCATCGTCAAAACGCAACAAGAGCTGAAAGGGACAAGCATCATCGTAACCCACGATCTCCACTCAGCCCTTTTTGTCGCAGATCGGCTGGCTCTACATCGAGATGGGCAGATTGCATTCATCGATGAGCCCGACTCATTTCTAGAAATTGACGACTCAACCATTCGAATGTTAAAAGAAAGTTTGGACTACCGAAAATGACAGATCGCGGAAAAAATATCCTCATTGGGCTTTTCATAGTAGGAGCTATTGCCATTGGAGTTTCTATGCTTCTTTTCCTTGAGCCCCAAATTGGCGATGGGAAAAAGACCTTACGCGTCCGCTTTGCTAACGTTGCTGGCATCGTCGTTGGAACCCGTGTCACCTTTGCTGGAAAACCCATTGGAGAAGTCACCCACATTCGAGAAATTGAAAATGCAAGAAATCACCCAGATGAAACAGGAAGAGTCTATTTCTATGAACTCACCCTTAAAACAGATTCAAGTGTAGAAGTTTATGCAAATGATGAGATTGCCCTTAGATCAACTGGCCTTATGGGTGAGCGTTCCGTTGCCATTCTTCCAAAAGCCTCTCTCAATACCAAAAAGATCACCTCTGAAGTGATTTACGCAAATTCGACCGATCCTTTAGAAAATAGCTTCCAACAGGTTGCAAAAGTTGCAGCCAAACTCGATGCTTTGGCGCTCCACGTCGACCAATGGTTTCAAGAAAATAGCGCCCCGCTAAGTACTGCGATCCAAAGCTTCAATCACTCTCTTACCCACGCTGACCAAATTCTTTCCTCAGTCACTCAAGAAGAGCTCATCCCCACACTTAAAATATCTGCAAACCTTTTTAATGATAACCTCGAGTCAATTAAGAAAAGTCTTACTGAAGATCATCTCCTCTCCAACCTCTCAAGCCTTGTCGATCAACTCGATGAAGGAGCCCGCCTCATCAATCGCGAAGGGCCCCCTCTTTTTGACAATCTCAACCAAATCACACAAACCGTTGCAGATGGGGAAGGAAGTGTCGGGAGGCTCATCGGGAAAGAGGATCTCTATCTCCATCTCAACTCCGTCTTAAGTAAAGCGGAAACAATGATGAACGACATCAACCACTATGGAGTTCTTTTCCAATACGATAAGCACTGGCAAAGAGGGAGAACCCGCAAAGCCAATCTCCTCCAAGCACTTCAAACCCCGAAAGAGTTTCGTTCATTTTTTGAAGAGGAAGTCGATGCAATCACAGCCTCACTAGGTCGCCTCTCTGAACTTCTCGATAAAGCAGAAAGCTCAGAGCAAAGAAAAGAGATTGCAAATGACGACACCTTTAAAAAGCAATTTGCCTCTCTTCTTCGCAATGTCCAATCCCTTGCCGATTCCATCAAGCTCTATAACGAATCCCTCCAAACCCAAGATCGGTATTAGGTAAATATTCACCTCCTAGGACATCTGCAAAGTCAACCATGACACAACGATATAACGATAAAAAAAATCTTACATTTCCATTTGGAAAAGTTTTATCTCGCGATCAAGTAGAGTTTGCATTTTTTCAAAGCACTCTAAGTCTAAAATTGTTGGTAAACATTCTCGCTGTTCACTTGCAATTTGCTCAATTAACTCTCCCATGGAATACGATTCAGAATCAATGCTTTTTGGGTGTTCCGAGGTCACTGAGATGATGCGCTTGTAAGATACGAGATCACTTCCTTTTCGACAAATCTCGATCATGCTATCTGCCCCTCGCCATAGTTCATCCCCATGAGTTCGTTTCCCAGGCAAACAATAGGATACAGCAAATATCCCTTGCGACATAGATTCTTTCGCAGGAACAATGATCGGGTCATTGATGTGAGTTTTTATAAATTGACGCAACGTAGGATAGTAAGTGGCAAATTCTTGATGAGACACACAGGTTTCCTCAATTTCGTACATCTCTTTTGGATATTCTTCAGCAAATTCTCGATCGTGTACTATGGAGATGACATACAGCTGAATTTCTTCAGGAAGATCGTTCCAACAAGCTGTCTCCAAAGCAGTTTTCCTCCACCTCTGAAGAGTCTTAAATTCTTGGCACCCTTCTGCAAACTCCTCAGGAGTGAATGCATAATATGTCTTTTTTTTCATGACCGTCAATTCTGCGCATTCACGGCAATAAGGTTCCCCTTCTTCAGGATTTTGCATCTCCCTATTGCCGAAACATAAAACAACTGCATCCGGTTTTGTAAACCCTTCCTTTCGACATAGGCCAAACTCCATAATGAGAGCTGTCTTACTTTGCAAACTTGGCACATAAGAAAAAATATGATGCCTACCTACTTCCATCTCATTCAGAAAATCTTGGAAAAGCGCCATGACTTTTGTCTCATCAGCATCTCTTGTCAGGGTCACTTTTTGCCCCCTGCTCGTAGTGCATTGAACCCCATTCATGCCGCATGTATACGTTGTATTGATACTCATCGCTTCTAAAGTATACACACCCCCTCACACCTCTTTCCATCATTTTTTTTACGTTATAAAGTAAATATTTTCATATTATTTAAAACAATGAATATTTTATGTATAATGTCTATAAAAACAATTAATTAATATAAAGATGACTATAACAGAAAAAGCAAGTGATTTCTATCATTATTGGACAGATCCGTCACCTGGGATAACGACTTATACGGAAAACCCTCAAACGGCTAATAATAAGGGTCGCGTTAACGCTTGCGTTTATCAAATCATCCATGCCAAAGAAACAAATATAAAAGAATTAACCTCTTTAAAATCAAGAGCTTGGAGTTTTGATGAGTGGGTTTTAATCGGAGGTGACCTCTTCACAATGGGCTATCTTGCCCTGGAGGGAATGATCGCCCTTTCACCTGGACTCTTATCCCCTTCAGTACAAGTCACCCTAAGCGCCTTTGGTATCGTAGGAGGGGTCATCAATATCTTTGTGGGAGTTATTTCTCTAAAAAATGCTTTGCAAGAGTGGCGAGAGGGTCATTACATGGGGGCGACCCGCCTTTTTCTCGATAGCGCGCTTTGCATTGGCATTGGCTCACTCATGATCATCGCAAGCCTTGCTGCTTACACATCCATTTTTGGAGGAGTTGCGGGAGCTCTTGTTTATTGTCCTTGGATCTTTCCCCTCTTATTTTTTGTCATGAACTTTCCTGTTATTTGCGAAGTAGCCAATAGACTCTACCACATCACTCGGGGGACAACGCCCTCCTCTCAACTATTTTCCTCACAAGAGGCTGTCCTTCCCCACTTTTCTGATCGTCATTATACCGATGAAGAGATCATCAAAGAATTGAGTAAGATCTTAGAAACTTGGCAAGATCTGATGGGCGTACAAACAGCGCTCGCTCTTTTCAAATACAAAACTGTCCAGCAATTTCATCCAGGCTGCAACACAGAGAAACTCCGAGAAGAGTTTGAAAAACGAAAAAAAGAGTGGGAACGAGCGCAATGGGTACGAGCGCTCCAAATGGCCCTTTACACAGCAGCATTTGCCACAAGCCTTATCGCACTCTCCCCTCAACTTCAAAAAGATCAGGCCCTATTTAGCGGGATCCAAAACCTCGCTATGGCCGGCGCTAACCTCCTCCCTTTATTGATGGATATCTTCTGGCCATTCAAGCGAAATACCTATCTCCCCGTTCCTGGAATCGCTCTTGAAAAAGCAAATTAACTATGAATCACTTTGATCTCGCTTAAAAACTTCGACTCATAGAGAGCGCCAAACTCTTTCAAAATCGCGTCCCCTTTTTTCGCAAGTGCTGCGTCGATCCGCTCTAAGGCAGAAAGGGAGCGGTTCAAAGGATCGGGGGCAATTGCCCGCTCGCGAATGAGAAGTGCGGGGGTATAAAAAAGCCAAAGAAGAAAATCACGGTCTACTTTTTTTGAAAAATCTTCAGAGAGAAGCTTAATAAATCCATAAAACATCGCGCTACTTGAAGCGCCAAGATCGATCGCATCTTTTGAAGTAAAACTCACTGAATCGGGTTTACATAGCTCAATTGTTTTCAAAACAAGGAATTGATAGAAGATCTCAAGAAAATCCTCTCGGTTACGGCGTGAAAGGGTAGGCTGAGACTGAAAGAAATGGATGTGGATTAAAGGTAAAGAGAGCTCAACAAAACGGGCCATCTCCTTCTCTTTCCAAAAGACAGGAAAAAAGTACCCACATTCTTGAGGCGTTTTTAGCTGCGCTTGGAGAACAGCGATAAAATCTTCTGCTCGATTGAGATTGAGATACTCATTATTTTGATAATAAAAATCTGTAGTTTTAGGAAGAGTCAAAACAAAAAAATGCTTCGAATGCTCCGCCTTCATCTGCAAGGTTTCTAAGGATTTACTCCTTCCAAATTCACGCCAAGACGTCCGGTCGTTGAGATTGATGAGAAGGTGTTTTTTCCCTTGCTCATTACAAGAGCGCAAAAACCCCTGGAATTCTCCTGTAATTTCACACTTGTTGATCAGCTGTTGCAGAACAGGTGTTGGCATATGGAGAAGATCGATGCGCGTCTTTCCCTTTTGAACCTGATAGAGGCGATAAGGGAAATTTCCTTGGCCGATTGGATCAAATGCAATCATTTGATTTTCATCATCTTCTTCTCGAATCAGATCGAGAATTTTAAAAAGAGGGCCGTTGGGAAATTTGGAGAGAAAGCTGCGAAAACGCTCATCTTCCATGAGAAATTCATTCCATACCGTGTCCCCTTTTAAAATTGCCTTCTTAGAGGATTGGAAAAGCTCTTCTCCTTTGCGCATGGTTCGATGGATTAGACCAATTGCTTCTTGTCTCACGCCACCTGGACGAGAAAAGAATGCAAACGAGAGGCGATGAGTGAGAGCTAAAAGAAGTGATGCCAACTGATCACTTTTCTCAGGGGGATACGCAATCCATCTTTGATACTCATCTGCCTGAAAACCCAATCGAAGGAAGCCTAAGAAATCGGCAAAATATCGAAGAGAGCTTTTCCCTGTTGTATTTTGTAAAAGGTTGCGCGGGTTAGCTGCTAAAAAAAGCGCTATGATCCCCATACTCAAATTGCGCGCTAGCTGATTTTCTTCCCATTTTTCACTACTATGAAAAAAGTCTTCAATCAGTGAATGGCACTCTCCTAAAATTTGGTTTGCTGAAGATTGGAGGTCTCGATCTTGAATTGCGCGTACTTTAAGGAGAGGATCTTCTTCAAAACTCTCACTAGGCTGTACAAGATCTGCTGTTAGCCTAATATTGCGAAGAAGCTCAAGTGTAAAATAAGGGTCCCCTTCTTCATTGCGAATATAGAAAAGTTCATACTCTTCATCGCGTTTCACAGTCTCAAAGTCTTTTAAGCCACTCATCGTGCTAGAAAGGGCCCCCTCATTTTCCTGCCACTCCTCACTCCAAGCTAGGTCCCCTTCAACTTGATCTCTAAATTTTTTCGTCAGATGCTCAAGATAAAACCTTTGCAACTCACGAAACGCCACTCTCTCTGCAATTTTCTCTTGCCGTTTTTCCACAGCAATCCCTTCGCGAAAGCTAAGATATCGATCCATCTTGACTGCTGATTCACCGACAAGCGCCATCATCGCTGCGATCCCAGATTCCAGTTTCTTGCTCTCCCAATCTGTCTCAAGGTTTTGATAAAGAGATTGAAGGTGAAAGTAAATCGCCTGATAGGTTCGGTCGAGAATTTCTAAAATCGGCTCTTCCCCCTCCTCACTTAACCATCGAATGGCCCCCACTGATAATTCCGAATCATCTGTCACAAGTCGCACATTCTGAACAACTCCTAGAAGTGGGGGGTGTTCTAGATCAATTTCCCCAATAGTAGCCAAATTATCCATTGCCTCTTGAAGATTAATTACTTCCTTTAATTTTTTAGACATAATTAACCTGCAATAACCACAAACTAATTCTTATAAATTACATAATTAAAATCAAATGCTATGACAAAAAAATCATGAAGCTGGCAAGATTCGAAATGACATGCTTGAACTCGTTAAGGCCTTGGCGCTTCCCCTCTTCTCCTTCCTTTGTATGGCTATGGGAAGCGGACTACTCAATACATGCACTTCTCTTCGCTTAGAATATGAGGGGTTTACACCTGAGACGATCGGTGTTGTCTCTTCTTTTCTTTACGTCGGCGTGCTCATCGGCTCTTTGCGAATCGATCGTTGGATTATGAAAGTGGGGCACCTACAAGCGCTCACTCTATTTACCCTTGCACAAGGGGGACTTGTTGCGCTGCAAGGCCTTTTTGTAGAGCCAATTTATTGGAGTATATTAAGGCTTTTCGGGGGGATCATCACTGCTGGGGTTTGGATTGCAATCGAGAGCTGGCTTTTGATCCAAGCCCCTTTCGCTCTTAGAGGGGCTGCAGTCTCACTCTATTTGACGCTGACCTATATTGCCCTCTCTTTAGGCCAATTCTTCACTCATTTTACAGACCCTAAAACCTATTCTCCTTTTTTGATCACGTCCCTTTTGCTCTTTTTAGGATTTATCTCTTTAAAAGGGTGTAGAGTCTTAAATCCAAAAATGGAAAAAAGAGAGCGGATGAGCCTTACTGCTCTCTATAAAATCTCACCATTTGGATTTTTTGGGGGTATTATTGCAGGGATGGTTCTTGCTGCAATCTACAGCTTAATGCCGATCTATGGACAATCCATTGGACTTGAGATTTCAGAGATTGGAACATTGATGGGAACCATCATTTTTGGGGGACTTGTTTTTCAATGGCCAATTGGGAAACTGGCAGATCAAGGGAGAAGGCGTTTACTCCTCCGCTTTGCAAGCTTACTGTGTGGCATTCTCGGCTGCCTTCTAGCCATTTCTCCCCCTTCCCTTCTCATACTCTTACCGCTTGGTTGGTGTTTTGGGGGGTTTGCTTTTGTCCTTTATCCTTTGAGCATTACTTATGCCTGTGAGCAAGTGCCCTCTGAACAAATCGTCGCAGCAACAGGGGGATTTATCTTTTCTTATGGGATTGGTTCCATTGCAGGCCCTCTTCTTGCCCCTCTTGCCATCACATGGCTTGGCTCAGCCGGGCTCTTCTACTTTCTCGCTTCAATCACTTCCCTTTTTGGGCTTAGCTCTTTTGTCCGACAAAAAACAGAAAGTTACTTAGGGTAAATATACTTCTTTCGAAACCTATTTCCCGTGCCTGTGCCTCTGCCTGCCCTTTCCCGATTAATTGAGTATGTCTTGAAACACACTTTTAGATACTCCGATTAGCCGTCTAAATTTTCTGGAAGGTAAATTCTTAATGCGTTCGTATTTTTGCATAAGCAACCCTATTCAAATGACGAACGAGTATGCCAAATCATTTTTTAATTTTCATCGAATTTGAATCGGGAAAGGGCAGGCACTGGCACAGGCAGAGGCACAGGCACAGGAAATAGGTTTCGAAAGAGGTCTAATATACCGAAATAAGAGAGAGAGTTATTCAGGTAAGTGAAACCCTTGCTCTCCACGCTTTTCCTGCATCTCAAAGCAATTGATGAGGAAACTGCCCGTTGCAACTAGACCTGCAGCGAGAAAATAGCCTGTAATACTTGTGATCTGAATGCCTAAAGGTGCGATTTTTAATACCGCATACCCAAGAAAATTGAGTACAAAGCAGACGCAAAAAAGTTTCGAAAATGTTGTTTTTTTCACCATCTGAAGAAAAGGGCAAATGATCGAATTGATCACCCCTAAAATGAATGCAAAAAGGAGATCCCCACCCACGTGTGGCAATTTCGTTTGATCAATTACGTAGATCCCCGGAAGAACGTGGTTTGCAAAAAAAACAATCAAAAATTGGAAAAAGACCATTTCAACCTTAAACAGGTTCTCCCTCTTTGATGTCAGGCTACAAGATTTTTTTTTACTTGGCAACCCCATTAAAAATCGGTATACTTTTCTGCCCCATGATTCGATTTCTCTTTCTTTCTCTCCTTCTTTTATTTGGCTGCTCGCACCCAAAGCAGAAAAAAAAAGAGCTGCGCCTTGCTTTTCAAACTTCTCCAACAACGCTTGATCCAGGAAAAAGCGGTGATTTCCTCTCCTCCACATTGATTTGTCTTCTCTATGAAGGACTCACCCGCGCCCTTCCCAGAGAAGATGCCAGAGGAGATGTAGAATTCGGAATTGCTGAACAAGTCACAATCTCATCTGATGGAACGATCTACACGTTTTATCTACGAGATGCACTTTGGAGCGATGGCCAACCTGTCACTGCATTTAATTTTGAACATTCTTGGAAACGACTTGTCGATCCTTCCTTCCCCTGCCTTTCTGCTTATCTTGTCTTACCCATTAAAAATGCAGAGAAATGCCTTCGGGGAGAGCTCCCTTCTTCTGATCTTGCCGTCCGCGCTCTCAATGCAAAAACATTTCAAGTGACATTAGAAAAACCGACTCCCTGGTTTTTCTCACTAACAGCCTTTCCACTTTTCCTCCCAATCCCCTCTCACGCTGCACCCGATGCATCTGTCTGTAACGGCCCTTTTCATCTCACCTCTTCTCGAGCCAATCAATCCCTTGTTTTAAAAAAAAATAATCGCTTTTGGAATCGATCTGCAATTGCACTAGATGGAATTGAAATCAGTATCATTCCCGATGAAAATACAGCCCTTCATCTCTTTGAAAAAGGGGAGATCGATTGGTTAGGCGCCCCTCTTTCACCTATTCCATTTGATGCACTTCCCTCCTTAATTAAAGAGGGGAAAATAGTCAGAGTGCCGATGTTAGCCTCCACTTTTCTTAGTTTTAACGTTCAAAATCCCATCTTCCAAAATCTCTCCATTCGCAAAGCCCTCTCTTTTTCTATCAACCGCGAAGAACTCGTCAAAGAGACAACAACCGGGCAAATCGCTGCAATGCGGCCACTTCCTCCTTCCTTATCGACATCTTCTGCCCCTCTTTTCGAATTTGACCCCCAAAGAGCGCAAGAGTTTCTCCTTCAAGGCTTACAAGAACTTAAGGTAACCCTTGCCGATCTTCCTCCCTTAATTCTTTCTTATCGCCCGGGACCCATTGAAAAACGGCTTGTACAAGCGCTGCAAAGACAATGGAAAGAACGGCTTGGAATCGAAGTGCAGATTCAACAGTTTGAACTCAAATTACACATGGAAAAACTCTATCAACGCGACTATCAAATGGCTCTTTCCTCATGGATTGCGCAATTTGATGACCCAATGAGTCTATTAGAACGGTATCGCTTAGCAAGCCATCAAAAAAATTTTGCAGGCTGGGAATCAAAGCATTATCAACACCTCATAGAAGAGGCTGGATTTTCTTTAGATGAAAAAAAAAGGGGAGAGCTTTTTCAGCAAGCAGAAGAACTCCTTGCTGAAGAGCTCCCCTTTGCCCCTCTTTATCACTGGAGTAGTCCCACCCTTTACCATGAACATATAATCCCCGGAGGAACAACTCCTGCAGGCGGCATTCTCTTTGAGCGCTTCGATTTACTGGACTAAGATCTTCCGCTCCACATCATTGAAAGGTCCAGGCACTAATGTGTTGTGGCTATCGAGAAGCTCTAACCGGATCGTATGGGTTCCTTTTTTAAGCCCATAGATGTAATAGGGCTGCCAAGATGTGAGAACTCGGGCCACCTGCCCATCGATCGAAAGCTGCACCCGATAACCGTCGGCACTTAGCTCACAATTTGAGAGAAAAAAGTCGAGAAGAAGAGGTTTATTCGCAGTCAAAGGGATCTGATCGCTCGGCTCATTATAAGTAAGATAAGGCTCAAAAAGATCGACTCCTCCCATCTTCTTTCCAGACGCATCTTTATTGCCGATTTGGAAATTAAGAGCTTGAAATGTATTAAATCCCTTTAAGCTCTCACCAAATGAACGAGCGAGAAACATCCTCAGCGTATGAGGCCCATCTTTCAAAAGATAAGGAATTTTAAACTTATAGTAGGTCAGTCTAAAATTTCCGAGCTCATTGAAAGGATCAATTGCCGGTTCATTCACAGGGAAATAGGGTTCATTATCAATGACAACATGAACTGTTTGACCCATATTTGTAACAGCAACTTGAGATGCGCGCTCAAACTGTCCAGAATCTGCACCTAAAGAGTACTGCTGCGTTCTAAACTGCACCCACACAGGTTGATCTGTGATGATCTCTCCTGGTTTTGGAAGAGCGATAAAAACAGTAGAGTTTTCAGATTCAGGCGTTCTTGTAACAGGAACTACCCGGATCTGCTCTTTTTTTTTGGCAACTGGTGTTTCACTCGGCTCTACTTGAGCCAACTGGGTCACACCGAGGAAGAAAGTGGCTAAAAGACCAACTACCATCATTGACCCTCCCTAGATTTTAGACATAGCTTCTTGGCGATATTTTTTCAAACTGGTATGAAAAAGGATATGAAGCTGATTACTCAATTCTATCTAGCCGTAAGTTTATGTTTTTCTTCCCTACTCTTTGCGCAATATACCTATGAAGGGCCAACTCAACCTGTACCATCCAATATTAAATTAATTAAGGTGGAACTCCTTATCAAAGATAGTCCTGAGTTAGGGGGGGTACGCATCCAAAGCGTTGTCTTTGATGGGAAAAGCATCCCTTTAAAACCCCCTGACATCTTTGGAAATCGAGGGTCAGCAGGCTTTCAGCTCTCACCTGGAAAATACCGACTCCGCTGGATTGTGCAGAAAGACAAAGAGAGTTGGCCACGCACAGTAACACACGAAGAGGAAGTGACAATCGATTCCCGCGATCTTTGGGTTCAAATCCTCATCGAAGGCGACGAAGCCTCTATCCGATAGCAAACCTCTTTCAAAACCAAGGTTAGAATTTTACCACCGAGATAAAAACCACAGAGAAATTATTTTCTCATCTCTGTGGTTTCTATCTCTGTGGTTATACACTCAAGACTCTTTATCTTCGTGCAGCCATGCCACTACTTTCTTGAATACACAAGGTGAAAAAAGAAGGCTCATGTGTCCTAGATCCTCAATCCGATATTCTCTTTTAGAGTTTTGTCCTGTAAATGCTGAGGAGGCGGGCAAAATAAGTTGGTCACTCATTGATCCCAGATGGTAAAAGAAAAACTCTTTGCGCATCAAAATCTCTTTCATCTCCTTCATAAAAAAAGACCTAGGTCGCATCTCTTTCCCATTTTGACCTAATGCAAGAAAAGCTGCATAGGTTCCATGCAATGGGGACCCTAATGTGATCACTTGAGTTGGTATTTTTGCCAAATGAGCTGCGTACCATAAGGCGGCAAGCCCTCCCATGGAATGACCCACCAACTTAAGTTCCTCTTTCCCAGTCTCCCTACGAATCGCCTCCCTTTTTTTCTCAATCAACTCCGCATACTTAGAGATGGGCCAGAATGGGTGGAAAAGATCGATCGTGTAAATAGGTCCTAATTTACGTTTTGCTAACGCTCTTCGGAACAAAAACCAACCAGAGCTATTATGAAGATAACCGTGGATCAAAAGAATAGGTGTGCCACTTGGATCTCCTAACCTTTGTTTCATCGGGAAAATATAAAAAAAAATGCGAAGCATTTGAGCAGATAAAATTGCAATCAACTCAAATGTAAGTGCATACAACCAATGAAAGGCTCTTCTAAAAAAAACAGGACAAAAAGGGGCCAATTTATTAAGAATTACTACCCCAACCAAAACAATACCTATCGTAAACATATAGCCCATCTTTTTAATCTGGAAAAGTTGTGATGAAAAGGCCAATTGCTAAAAGTGAAGTCAAGGCAAAGGCAGTCCACTTCCATTCCTTACGCAACTTTCCTGACTTTGGCATAACCCCTGAAAGAAAAAGGAGAATAGCCAAAGATGTAAGAGATGAAAGAAAAATCCAAAAAGACCAAACATAAAGATACTGTCCCATGACTGGCATTGTATAGATTTCAACATCTGGATTCATGTGAATGGCGATGTGATAAAGGGAAGAGAAAAATCCAAGTAGAGAATAAGCAAGCGCTAAGGCGTAGTGCTCAACACGAATCTCAAAATGTAAATTCAAAAGAAGGGAGATCGCTGTTCCCAGCATAGCAGCCCTCTGCAAAAGGCAAAGATCACAGGGTGGATCATCTTTGATAAACTGATGTAAAAAAGAAGCTCCCAAAATTGCACATAAGACATAAATGAAAAAGGCATTAGATAGTGGCTGAAAATAGAAAGCTTTTTTCATAAAGATGGCATCTCATGTTGTAAAAGAAAACTGCCCATGAGGAGAAGGTTGAGAAGAAGGAAGAGCATAGCTAGCTTTTTTTTCTCAAAAAAACTACTCACAAGAGAGGCGAAAAACACAGCAAAGAGCACAAACATTTTTCTCTATACACCTTTTTTTAAAACTTAAAACAAGCAGTAGCAGTCATCCCTTCGAAATAGAGGTCTCCTGCAGCAGCATTTGTTCCTGCCCAAAATTCATCAAGGAGAAGACGCATTACGTTTTGTCCCCAAAAAATGGAAAAATCATAGCTTGCTGATAAATCCAGACCATATCTTCCCCAGTTGACATTCCACCCAATTCCGAGATCCAATTCTAGATTAGGTCTTACAGACGTATAATTGCCCAACTTAGCATCTACACCATTTGGATGGATTGCTAAAGTAGTAATAGGATCTTCAGAATGCTTTACATCGGTGAACCGAGTATAAAGGAGGCTTGCCGCAAACATCCCCTCGAT
>DATECD010000190.1:0-3903 GCA_035287065.1 Chlamydiales bacterium
AGACCAATGGGGCGATGGCGCAAGTTTGCCGTTTTTGCTTCAACTGTCGGATAGAAGTTGATATCGATCACGTTATCGAGCATGCGGATCGCTGTTCGGATGGTTGCTGCCACTTGCTTTTCATCGAGTCCCTCGGGCGTCATATGTCTTGCTAAGTTGATTGAGCCTAAGTTGCAGACGGCTGTCTCTTCTTTGGACGTATTGAGGAGGATCTCTGTGCAAAGGTTGGATGAGTGGACAACTCCTACGTGGTCTTGCGCTGATCGGATGTTTGATGGGTCTTTGAAGGTGATCCATGGGTGGCCTGTTTCAAAGAGCATACTGAGCATCTTGCGCCAAAGTTGGAGCGCTTCCACGCGCTTGAAGAGCTTGATTTTCCCTTCATCGACCTGTTTTTCATACTCTTCAAATCTTTTTTCAAATGCAGCTCCGTACAGATCATGTAGATCGGGTACATCGCTTGGAGTGAAAAGCGTCCACATTCCCCCTTCTCGGACCCGTTTCATGAAAAGATCGGGGATCCAGTTGGCGGTATTCATATCGTGCGTTCTTCGTCTCTCATCGCCTGTATTTTTCCGAAGCTCTAAGAAATCCTCGATGTCAAGGTGCCAAGTTTCTAGGTACGCGCACATTGCCCCTTTTCTTTTGCCTCCTTGATTTACGGCAACGGCTGTGTCGTTAGCTACTTTTAGGAAGGGGATCACTCCTTGAGATGTTCCGTTTGTCCCTTTGATCCTTGCTCCTGTTGCACGGACGTATGTCCAGTCGTTACCAAGGCCACCTGCCCATTTAGAAAGTTGCGCATCATCGGCGATCACTTTGAAGATGTGGTGGAGGTCATCCATCACGGTAGAGAGGTAGCAAGAACTGAGCTGTGAGTGGAGCGTCCCTGAGTTAAAAAGAGTTGGGGTACTGGAGGTAAAATAGAACTGAGAGAAGAGATTGTAGAATTCAATGGCCCTTTTTGTTTTCTCTTTTTCATTGATGCTAAGTCCCATAGCAACGCGCATCCAGAAGATTTGCGGTGTTTCTAGACGCCTTTGCATGTTGTGGATGAAGTAGCGATCATAGAGCGTTTGGAGACCGAGATAGCTGAAAAGGTCATCTCTTTGTAGATCCATTGCAGCTGCTAGCTCTTCAAGATCAAAGTCGAGAAGGGTAGGGGAGATGCGTTCGAGCGCAATACCTTCCCGAATGTATTTGGGGAAATATTCAGCATGGGCTTTTGCAAATTTTGTTTCAGATGCAGATAATCCAACAGTTTCGCGGTAGAGGAGATCGATTAGGAGGCGAGAGGCTACTTGCGAATAGGTGGGCTCTTTTTCGATCTTTGCCTTGGCAGCAAAGATGAGTGCGAGATCTACTTCGTGATCTTTCATGCCGCTATAAAATTGCGTGATCGCTGTATCGAGGAGTTCTTCGATCGAGACAACATCTTCCAAATTTTTGCATGCGTAAGCGATGCGCCCTCGGAGCATTGCATCAGTAATAAGAAACTTGCCATCAGAAGTTTCCACTTCAAAAGAGCGAGAAGGCTTCCCCTCTTTTTCTTTTGTATCTAAAGAAATCCTAGCTTTGATCTTTTCTGCGCGGTAGAGGATATAGTCTCTTGCGACATCGAAATGCTTTTCGATCATGAGCGCTTCTTCAATCTTTTCTTCCACAGCGTCGATGTAGAGCAACTCTCCATTGGCTGTGAGGCTCTTCACATCGGCAACGATTTTCTGAGCGATCTGATTGACGGCTGCGATCACCTCATCAGACATTTGATCTTCAATTTTTTTTGCTCTTCGGAAGGCTTTTTCAATGGAGGAGGCAATGCGGATTGGGTTGAAGAGGGTGGGCGTTGTCTTATTGCGACGATAGATTTTAAGAAGAGAGTTTTCTTGACGCGTTGCTTTTCTACTATTGCGATAGACGATGTAATCCCTTGCGACATCGCAATGGCCGTTTTTCATCAAAGTGACTTCGACAACATCTTGGATCCCTTCGACAGTCAATGAGGCGCCTTTTGCAGCCAGGTGCAATACCTGTTTCACAACGAGATCAGCTATTTTCGAGATGATGGCTTCAAGTTCTGAATCAAGAGGGGTAGGAAAGGGTACTTTTTTCGTATCGCGAAATGCAGCTTCAAGCGCTTTTATGATCCGCTCTTTTCGAAAAGGAACAAGCGTTCCGCTTCTTTTCACAACGCTATAACTGATCTCTTTTGCAACCATCTTTTTTTCTCTATCTTTTGTCTCCATGCAAGCCCTCTCAAATTTGTAAGTTACCTTCCGAATACCACCTGTTGTATGACACAAGGCGTTACATACACTATATATTGTAGTTCCTAGTTTCCTGTCCAGAAAAATCTGTTACACCACGTGCCTCTAGCCCGCCCTTTCCCGATTATTGAATTAATATTAAATCGGGAAGGGGCAGGCACAGGCAAAGGCACGGGCACAGGCACGGGATATAGATTTCGAAAGAATTCTATTGCGTTGCTTTTTCGGGGGGGTTCAGTCTATGCTGGTGTTTTAGGTTCAGATGAAACGCATCTACTTAGTGCCCAATATTGTCACCGCGTTCTCTTTGGCGTGTGGTCTTTTTGTTATTTTTAAGATCAACATGTTGGAGCCGGGAGCTGGAGATTATGAGGTTGTACAGACTTCGACGCTTCTTCTTCTTGTGGCAGCTTTGGCAGATTTTGTTGATGGGGCTTTAGCGCGGGCAATCCATGCTGAGAGCGATTTTGGTTTTGTCTTCGACTCTTTAGCCGATGCGATCTCTTTTGGTGTTGCGCCTTCTGTCTTGATGTTGAAGACCCTTTCCTTAGAACAGGGGACGATCCTCTCTTTTGTGAGCGCAACAGGGGCGATGGTCTATGCTTTATGCGGGGTGCTCAGGCTGGTGCGGTTCAATGTGAAAGCGATGGAGGCAAAAAGGAGTCCTGAACTTTCCGTAGCTCAAAAAAAACACTTTACAGGTCTTCCTATACCAGCAGCTGCTGCAGGAGCTGTTTCTGCAAATCTTCTCTTACTTTCTCCTTTGGCGCAAAAGTGGGTGATGTTTGAAAAAGCAGATCTTGCAGTGATTTTTACTTGCGTTATGGTCTTTTTGGGTAATTTGATGGTCTCAAGGTTAAAATTTCCAAGCCTGAAGATGCTTCATCTCCCAGTTCCCTCTTTCCATTTAGCTTTTATCTCTGTGCTGACAGCTGTTTTTGTCCTTTATGGTATTCTCTATTTTTTCTCTTTGATTTTGGCTATTGTCGCTTGGAGTTACATTGTGATCTCACTCATCCTTTCCCTCATCCGTATGATCGCTGGAAAAAAATCCAAAACTCTTGAGGATTTTGAGCCAGAGCCAGAAGATTCTGAAACCTTTTAAGACAATATGGAATTTGTTTTTGCCCTTCTTTTTTTTCTTACTTTTGCAACGCTCCTCTGGCATGTGGTACAAAAAAAACTCGCAGTAAACCAAGAGGCGATGAAGGAATCTTTCAAGGCTCTTTCGCACGAAGTGACGGAGCTCAATTCGAGAATCTTTTTGGAACTTGCTAAAGGGACATTGGAGCGCTACCAAGATGGGGCGAGGGTCGATCTTGAGAATCGGCAGAAGGCAATCGATGGGCTGCTCACGCCTGTGAAGGAGACGATGAAAGAGATCGACGCCCATCAACGGGAGATGGAAAAAGTGAGGGCGTCATCTTATGGGTCACTTTCCAAGCAGATTGACTCTTTGATGGAGGCACAAAGGGATTTACGAAAAGAGACAGCAACTCTTGCGCAATCCCTTCGCTCCCCCCACATTCGCGGCTCGTGGGGAGAGATCCATTTAAGGCGGGTTGTTGAGCTTGCAGGGCTTTTGAACCATTGCGACTTTTTTGAACAAAAGACAATCGATATTGCAGGGAGAATC
>DATECD010000191.1:0-4469 GCA_035287065.1 Chlamydiales bacterium
CTGTCTCCATGTCGAGGCCCGCGTCTGTAAACTGCTCGCCTCCCTCCATGTCTGGAAGGGTGTGGGGTTCTGCGTAGGCTTGTCTTGCAGCTGAGCGCTTTGGGGTTACATACTCCTCTAAATCTCCACTCTCTTTTAAGAAGCGGAGCCGCTCTTTTTCCTCTTCGATTTTCCCTTTAAGGGACCGGATCTCCTCTTTGTGCTTATCCAAATCTTTTTTTGGAACAAGGCCAAGGCGCATCCATTGCTCCAAGTCCTCAAGTTCCAACTCTAATTTTTTTAAGCGCTCACTTTTCATAGACTGCATCTTAGACCCGTTTTCTTTAGCTTGTGTACCGATCTTTGTACTTTTTTAAAAGAAAAAAATCGAGAGATTTATACCCCGTGGAGCATTCTAGTCCTTATTCGCTTTCTTGACGAGGATTTTTTTCTTGAATGCAAATTCAAAGTGGCACTTTGAATTTGCTTGATCTGTAGGGATCTTTTTGATAATCTGATAGTTGCGTTCTATTTAAGGCAAATCTATGAGTAGGTATTGCATAAAGTGTGGGCTCGCTGTTAACTCTTCTGCAAAGCCAATAAAGCGCTCTATGATAAAAGGTGCGTCAATGGAAGCGCTATATCCTTCTCTTTCCACTAATTGTAGAAGCTCTTGCTGTTCAGAAATAGTTAAAAGTGCAATTTCAAAAGCAAATCGCTTAATTACCGGCTTATGTTTTGCGATGAAAGTAAGTTGTTCATTAAGTCTTTTTATGTAGGTTACTATTGTATTTGTTGGTTCGGTATATTTTCTTTGTAATATAAGTTCGTTAAATGTTCGTTTCTTTTGAGTGTGATCTCGACAAGTGACAAGTAGGTTGTGTAAGGAGAAGTTCTCTTTATAGCTATTGTGTAATTCATGCGTTGCGTCTGTTGCCAAACTCGTGCTGCGTGGAATGGAAAGGTTGATGGATTGACGGCATCGATAGACCCCGTCGCTTTCTAGGTTCATCTCTTCGATGATAAAATAGGGGAGGGAAAATTCTACGAGAAACCCTTTTTTTGTGCATTCACTGCAAACAAAGTCGAGATCGCTTTGAGTAAAGGAACCTGTTTCTTCATATCGCCATTGAACTTCTTGTGGATTTTTTAAATGAGGGGCAGATCTATCCATAAGATTTTGAAAGTAACTAAAAAGCGGAAATCCTTCTATTTTTGGATGATAATTTATGGGAGTATTTGAAGAGCAAATGAGAAACACTTTTGGATATTGTTCTAACTCTTGTTTGGTTGCAGCAATTTTTTGTAGGGGAAGTTCAGCTCTTCGCACAAATTGATTGTAGATTTCCTGCACCACTTGAGTCACCTTTTGTTCTTTGTATTCCCAGGAAGTGATGGTTGTCCTTGTGGAAAAACATACGTCAGGATTTGAAATTTCAATGATTTTTTTTAGGAATTCTTCTAAAACAGTTTCATTCGCGTTATAAAAACTTATCTTGTTGATTTGTGAGGAACTTGAGGAATCGAAGCAACTTTTTATCCACAATGAAGAAGAGGGGTTAATTTCGATTCCCACCTTTTGAGAACATTCTGTGTATTCCGACGAGGAGAGTAGTCTTGTAGATCCTAAAAATGATGACATTGTAAGCCAACCTTTATACCGCTCGTGATTCAAGAATCGGTTCTGACAGCGTCGGGCAGCCATTAAATTTGAAGCTGCCTGCATCGCCCAAGTGTTTAACTTGGGCTGTTTCGGCATCGGCTTCGCCTGCTTCAAATTTAAGGCGCCTCCTTGTCATTTTCTAAGATTCTTGAACCACTCTCGGTATAGCCGTTTTAGTGTTGCAATATTACAGCATAATTTTCGAAAAATTCACCAGTGAATTTTGACAATAGATCTCATTTATGTCGAAAACAGTTGAAGAATGTTGTGAGATGTGGAAAAAGGATCTTGAAGGGGAGAAGAGTTTGGATTTTCTAGGGTTTGCCCATTTTGGGAATCTCAAATGGATCGAAGAGGAAAGAGAGCGGTACCTGAAGGACCGCCTAAGCGTAGATCCTTCGTGGCGCTATTTTTTTGAGGGGGTTGAATTTGGTTTGAAGGTGGGGAAGACGCCTCCTTGTTCAGGTGGGGATTTCAGCTTAAAAATTGCCCTTTTGATCGATGCCTACCGTAGATTTGGCCATCTTGTTGCAGACATCAATCCTTTAGAAACGCCTCCAAATTGGATTGAGGAGCTTGAGCTCAAGAGATTTGGGCTATCTGAGGAAGACCTTGAGAAAGAGGTGCCGGCATTTGGTTTTTTTAAGGGAGGGACGCTTCGGGAGTTGATCGGTAGCTTACGCTCTTTATACTGCGGCAAGATCGGTTTTGAGTACATGGGGACCTTTTCTTTGGAGATGGAGGCGTGGTTCCAAGAGCAGATTGAAAAGGGAAGCGCGATGCAACTTTCCATTGAAGAAAAAGAGCTTCTCCTTGAGATGCTGAGTAGATCTGAGATCTTAGAGAGCTTTTTGCACACCCGGTATGTGGGACAGACCCGCTTTTCTTTAGAGGGGAACGAGACGGCAATTCCCATTCTTTGGGAAGTGATCGATCGAGCAGCTCATTTTCAGGTGGATGAAGTGTGGATTGGGATGGCGCATCGGGGAAGACTCAATGTGTTAGCCAACATCTTGCAAAAGCCTTACGCTGAACTTTTGTCCTCATTTGAAGATGACTTAAGCCTTTCTCTTTTTGAAAGCGATGATGTGAAGTATCACATGGGTTTTTCTTCAGAAGTGGAGACGAAAAGTGGGAAGAAAGTGGTGGTCTCTATGCCCCCGAACCCATCGCATTTAGAGTCGGTTGATCCCGTTCTACTAGGTGTTGTAAGAGGGCGGCAAAAAAGAAAAGGGGTTGCAAAGAAGCAAATCCTTCCCATCATGATTCACGGCGATGCAGCGTTAGCAGGACAAGGCGTTGTCTATGAAACACTTCAAATGTGCCGTCTTTCTGGCTATGAGGTTGGAGGCTCTCTTCACATCGTATTTAACAACCAAATTGGCTACACAACGCTTCCCAAAGAGGGAAGATCTACTCGCTATTGCACAGATATTGCGAAAACCTTTGGAATGCCTATTTTCCACGTGAATGCAGAGTCTCCTGAGAGCGCTCTTTTTGCAGCAAAGCTTGCGATGGAATTTCGAGAAAAATTTGGGAGCGATCTTTTTATCGACCTCATTGGCTATCGCAAATATGGCCACAATGAAGGAGATGAGCCTTTTTTTACGCAGCCTAAAGAATATCAAAAGATCCGCTCCAAAGCATCGATTCGGAAACAGTACCTCGATCAGCTTGTCCAAGAGGGGAGCGTCAGTAAAGAGCGTGCAGAAAAGATAGAGCCTGAATTTCGAAAAAAACTCCACGACGCATTAGCCCTTGTATCCAAAGATCTCCCACTTCCTGAACTTACACTCTCTCCCTTGGAAGAAGAGATTGTAACTAAAGTGTCCCAAGACGTTTTAAATCAAGTTCGTAACACCTTTTGTGCGGTGCCAGCTTCTTTTCATATGCATCCGAAACTGCAAAAATGGATTGAAGAGAGAAAAACCAAAGAGAGGATCGATTGGGCTTGGGGAGAAGCGCTTAGCTTTGGCTCTTTACTGTTAGAAAAGCATTCGATCCGCTTAAGTGGGCAAGATGTGCAAAGGGGCACATTTAGTCAGCGCCATCTCATTTGGGTAGATAGCGAGTCGGGCGCCCCTTATTCCCCCCTTTCCCACATTGGGGAAGCGCAAGGGACAATTGAACTCATTAACTCTTTACTTTCTGAATATGCGGGCATGGGGTTTGAGTATGGCTATAGCTGTAGCGATTTAGAGACGCTTCCCCTTTGGGAGGCGCAGTATGGCGATTTTGATAATGGCGCGCAGATCATCATCGACCAATACCTTGCAAGCGCTGAACAAAAATGGGGGATAAAATCTCCACTCACCCTCCTTCTTCCCCACGCATATGAAGGGGCAGGTCCTGAACATAGTTCAGCAAGACTTGAGCGCTTTTTGCAACTGGCAGCAAAAGAAAATTTCCGCATCTGCAATCTCTCTACCCCTGCCCAATATTTCCATCTTTTACGAGGGCAAGCGCTAAGGAAAAATAAAAAACCGCTCATCCTCATGACTCCGAAAAGCCTTCTTCGCGACCCTTCTTGCACAAGTGGCTTTCCAGAGTTGGTAGAGGGGCGATTTCAGAGTGTTCTTGCAGATCCGATGCCGATTGCAAATCCTAAAAAGCTCCTTTTTTGCACAGGCAAGGTTTTTTATGATCTGATTGCCGCAAGAAAAGCTGGCAGCAAAACAAGGATTGCGCGCATAGAAGAGCTTTACCCCTTCCCAGAAAAAGAGGTGCAAAAGCAGATTGCAGCAGCCCCAGATGCAGCTATTTTTTGGGTGCAAGAAGAGCCAGAGAATATGGGCGCGTGGCGCTTTTTAGAAAAAAAGATCGAGCA
>DATECD010000192.1:0-9429 GCA_035287065.1 Chlamydiales bacterium
GCGCCTAAGTCCCAATCAAGCTCAGCTCCCCCTCTTGGTCCTACGCCCCAGGAGCGGACTCGTTGTGTAACATTATCTTCAGTATATTTTAATGATAGATTAGAGGCTGTTCCGGGCGTTGAAGTCGTCCCGTCGCGATAGTGGGTTATTAAACTCTCTGTAATCCAAGCACCTCGGCCTCCAAAAGCGGAATGGATGACGAGATTTCTTCCTATGTAATAGACTCTTTCTAAAATTGCATCGGCAAAGTCTAAGTTACAAGTGAAATTGGCAGAAACTGTACTGTAGATTTCCCCGTTTTCTGTGTCAGTTGTCGAGACGATCCCAGCCCCCCCAGAAGGCCCGTGAGAAGAGATCGTATGTGTGCCGTGTACCCTTGTATATTCGCCATAGCCTACCCAATTGTCGTCTTGCAAGTTCATACCGAGGGTTACTTGAAAACCTGGTTTGTATTTGTAATCAAATTCTAAACAGTTTGCATTGAATACTTGGCCATTTGTTGCATTTTGATAAGTTGCAGTGAGATCTGGCTGCGAATTGTTAAAGACCGATGCAACAACCATATTGTCTTGAAGAGGTTGCCAAAAAAGAAAACTGCCAGAGACAAAGAAATTGATGTCCCCCTCATATCCAGTATTTATTTCAGCTGGGGCGTTGTAGCCTGCGTAGGTGGGTTGTGTAGATGCCTGAATAGGAGGTTGAAAAGTGGTTTCTTGACATTGAATGAGAGGTTCACATTGTTGTTGTTTTGCAGGTTTTTTCACGCAATCTTGAGTTTGGCTAAAAAATGGCGTGATGCTGAGAAGAGAGGCAACCGTCCAGGGTTGAATGTAGCTGATCAATAGGCTCATTTATTTGTCCCTTTCTAATTTGGGTTCACGTCATGTAAGATCATAAAAACTCCCACATGCGTTCGATTCAGGAGAGATGTATCTACGGAAAATAGGATCTCAGTATCATCTGAGCTCTGTACGCTACTTCCAAAGTAGATCATCGGGTGAGTCAGGAAGAAATGCTCTTCTAACATATACACTCCTTATCTTGGTTTATCTCTCCCATAACTTTTTTAGCAAAGGGAATCAACAAATTTTTGAATCAGAAGATCTAGGTTGACATTTTGGATGTTGGTTCATTAATTGAAGAAATAGAGAGGATGGACATGGTCTGGTTACGTTTATTATTTTGGGTGTTTCCTGTAATTTGCTTAGCGTCATCTGATTCAGGGTCAATTATGTTGATTAATGATTCCCCTTTTATCTTGTCGGCAACAATTCAAGCTTCAGATGGGACATATCTTGGGCAATTTACCATTCAACCAGGTCAACAGCAGACATTTACAACAAATCTTTGGAATACAGATTATAGGCATCCAGGGACTCCAAATGTCTCTTTAACACCCTATACGGTGGTTTGGCAGTGCCCTTCTCAAGGCTTTTATTCGATGTGTTCTCAAGTTTCCCCCGGATCTCTTTGTACAGCAAATCAATGTCCAGGACCCCATTTCTGTTCTCCAAAATCTGAATATAAAGAGAAAACCCCTGCTTCAACTTTAGAAAAAAAACAGTGATCAATCGTTGTCAGGTTCGACTGGCTTGCCTTTGGAATAGGTGACTTTTCTTAAAAAATAGCCATCTTCATCGTAGAGAGTTGCGATCCCTTTCCCATTAACAATAGTTGAGACTGGGTCATTTTGGTTTTTCTTATAATAAGCTCCTTTTGTGAGGTGCCCGCTCTCATATTCTTCGACGAGCATAAGAGCTCCATTTTTGTACCAGGCGCAGGAGGGGCCAAGTCGTTCATTGCGGCAGTATTCTCTTTGGCTTTGCAGTTGACCATTGGGATACCAGCTTTTCACACACCCATGCACTGTATCTTTGTCTCTTTGTATGGAGAGTTTTGGGTGCCATTCTTGAGACTCTGGAGGCAGATAATATTCGATCTCTTCCCCTTGTTTTTTTCCATTTTTGAGGAAATAGGTCGCTATCACCTCTCCTTTCGAGTTAAATTTTCTTACCAGTCCTTCGGGCATTCCTTGATGCATTTCAGATAGATAGGCAATGCTATCTTGATTGTAGAGTGCCTGCGCACCTCTCCCGTCGCGCACTTGGGCAATGTGATCCCCTTCAAAAGAGTAGTAAGCGCCTTGAAGAATTTTCCCTTCTGCATATTCTTCGACCCAAGCAATGGTTCCGTTAGAAAAATAGCCAATTGAGGCGCCATTTTTCTGTCCTCTCATGTAATGTTGCTTTGTTCGGATTGTGCCATTTTGATAGTACTCAAGTAGCTCCCCTTCTTCCATCGAGTTATGATAGGGAACCTCTTTTTCGATTTGCCCAGAAGGATAATAGGAGGTACTCAGCCCTTCAATGGACCCTTTTATATAAGGGATCGTTGCAACTAGGTTTCCCTGTTCATCAAAGACTTTACAAAGTCCATCAAATAGCCAATCTTTTTTTGCATTGGGTGTGATGTCTGCAGTTCCCCCAATAACAATGGCCTCAATTTTCAACTGACCATTAGAAAACCACTCTCGAAAATAACCATTGGCTCGCATCTCTTTTGCTTCGAGATATTGGGCAAGCGTCCCATTGGGGTAATAAGAGGTGATCACTGCGTGATTTTTTTTGTCGCCTTTATAGACGCGAAGTACTTTTTTATAAGGTTGCGAAGAGAGAAAGTCGACATTCTCGTAGTTTTCTAGCTTTTCTGGAACGCTAATTGTCTCCGTTATCCCATTGCGATCTTGGATGTGGATTGCGATGAGCGAATCAAAAGAGCTTGAAATGTGTGAGCAGCCGCAGAGAATCAAGAGGCCGAAAATGATGAATTTATACCGCTCGTGATTCAAGAATCGGTTCTGACCGCGTCGGGCAGCCATTGAATTTGAAGCTGCCTGCACGCCTAAGGTATTTAACCTTGGCTGTTTCGGCAACGACTTCGTCTGCTTCAAATTCAAGGCGCCTCCTTGTCATTTCCCTGATTCTTGAACCACTCTCGGTATATACCGGATATCCATTCTCGTTTTAGAATTTTTGTTTCTAGTTCGTAGTGGTTAAGGTGAAAAGGATTATCTACTTTTCGGATTCTGAAATCGAGGAAAATAAGTTGAGGGTTTTTGGGAAGAGGCAGATAAGGACCCACTTGAATTTGTTCGATGAGTGCGCAGAATTTAGCAAGATCATCACTGTCAACTTCAACGGGGAAGCGCTGCTTTTCTTCAGTCTCATTGATTTTCCCAGAGGATAAAAAATTTTCTTCAGAAAAGGCAAATTGGTTTTTTTCTAAAAAAAGGAGCCTATTTCGCAGCGTCTCTTTGTCTGAGAATGCTGGATGGAGGAGAAGGGATTGAATTTGGCTTTTCTCTTTTTCAAGAAGAGAGAGATTTTCAATGTGGTGGTCGAAAAAATAGGGATCGGTGTCTGTGTAGAGATGAATAAGTCGACTCGCTCGCAGTTTTTTCTCAATTGCACCTGTAGCTTTAGAAGAGGCGAAGAGAAAAGATTCTTCTAGCTGCTGGAGATCGCTATAGAGTGTAAAAAGATAGAACATAATTGATAGAATAGGGAAGGAAAGCAGCAGATAGAAAAAAAAAGTGGGCAATCGAGAAAAAAATAATTTACCGATCTCTTCAAGGAACATAAGGGACCTTGGGGTTTTTTAATGAGAAAGAGACGCAATATGTATCTTGCATGACTTCCCAGTTTAAGTCGGCGGAGAGGTCAACCATGGATGAATCGGTGAGAAGAGCTTGATGAAACTGTCTTGCGAGGAGCGCGCTTTTCGATGAGAATTGAATTTCTACTACAGCTTGATAGGTTAAGGAGTGGGAGTCAATTTTTGGATACTCCTCGAGTTTGTAATTCAAATCTAGAATTTCAATGGGCTCACCACTCTTTTTTGCCTCTAAAAGTGAAGGGTGAGTGAATAACCAATCTAAGAATTCAGCAACTTTTGGAGCTCGGACAACATAGGGGGACTCCTGATTTGAAGCTAAAATGCGAGAAATCCAGTGTTCAATTGTGACCGTATCGCCCTGAAAGATTTCTTTTTTTATTTCTGGATCCAGTTTATTAGTAAAAGTTTGTAGAGAATGGGAGAGTTTTTCCTTTCGATGTTCTAGGATTGTAATTCCACTTAGGTAAAGAGAAGCGCTAATTCCTAAAGAAAGAAGGATAAGGAGGATGCCAAAAATTCCTGCTTGTTTCCAGTTTTTTTTGGGAAAAAACTCATCTTTTCTTAGTTGTAGAGGACGTTCTGCCCGTTGCAAGCTTAAGCCAATTGAGATTGCAAATTTTTGCTGTTCTAAATCGAGATGATAAAAAGAGGAATCTTCAGAGACTGTTTCTTTGAAAGCGAGCATCAAGAACTCTCGAAAATGGCCGAATGCATCGATAAGTCCTGTGAAAAGGACTGGCTTTACACCGGATACGCGATGGAAAGAGAAGATGATTTTTGCAAGCTCTTGTCTTAATGCATCGAAACAATCAGAAAGATGGGGGTTCAAATGGGATTTAAGTTGCAAAAGATCGATCTGTTTTGCAACTCCTTCTAGTTCATTGATGAGAAGGATTTTTTTTCGATCTTCCCAAAGAGCTGCAAAAAGAGATTGGACCCCTCCAGGTATGGAGAAAGATTTTTTCAATTCTCTATTTTCTATGGAAATGCAAGTCCACTCGCTGGATCCAAGATCGATCACAAATGCATCGGTTAAAGAGGGGATCTTCCACCGGACAAAATGGAGAAGGGCTAGATCATAAGAAGAGACAAAATCGGGATCAATCTTTAGTTTTTGCATCTCTTCTAAATGAAGACGTAGGGCGTCTTTTGAGACTGTGCAAAAAAGCGCATCGATCTCATTTTTCTTTTTTTGAGTTATATAGGGAATAAAAAGGAAGTCAGAAGAGGGAAAAAAAGAGGTGTTATCAGCCTGAAATGCAATGGCGCGGTTTAGATACCGCTTATGTTTTATTTTTAAGGAAATAGGACGGATAAAAAGGTCTTGGGCGGAAATACCCGATGAAATTTGTCCTGTAAAATTGGAAGTGTAAAGCCGCTTTACATGTTCGAGGTCGAAAAGAGAAGATGCCTGCAAAGAGGTAATGGCAAGTCCAGATCTAGTCTTCTGAATCTGAGCAATGCGGATGAAGGGTTTATCGATCTGGACGCTTAAGAATTGCATGGTTTTATCATTTGGGGAATGCAATCGTTATTTCTTTTTTTCGGAACCGAAAGAAGAGAAAGCGTCTTTTGGGCCTCTCCTCGCTTAAAGTAGATGGAGAGAGTCGAAGTTGCAAATCTTTGAAGATTTCTTCATAGCTTTTCAAAAGCTCTAGATTGTCTTTCTCTTTATGAAAAAAAAGAGCAAGTGTTTCTCCTTTAATGAGAAGGTCTTTCATCTTTTTTTTCAATAATTCTGGATCTTCAGGGAGGAGCACAAAGGAATTGAACCAACCATTAAACCAAGGAAAACGGAATCGATCGGGAAGTAAAATTTTAAGTTTTGGGATAGATCCAAATAAAAGAAGAACAGGGAACCAAGAGTCGCTCTGAATGAAAAGAATGGAAGATGTTGGTGGAAAGGGCGAGGCGATTTGTAAAGATCCATATCGAGGGAGAATTTTCTCTGCAAGGAAAGGGAGAAAATAGGAGGAGAGTCTTCCAAAAAGAAAAAGATCGGTGATCAAAGTGAGAAAGCCCATAAGAGCAAATCCAGTAGCTGCTTGGAGCTGCCAACGTTCGCCGAAAAGGTAGATGACAAAGGCGGCAATCAGAACGCCAAAAAAACTGAAAAAATTGGCTGCGGCAATGACCTGACCCCGTGTTTGATTGGGACTATGGGTTTGGATAAAAGAGTCAAAGGGGATCAAAAAGCAGCCTCCAAAAATACCTAAAAAGATAAGGCTTAATATAGTAGCGGTCAATGAAAAGGAGAAAAGGTAGAGAATAAATAGAAAAATTGCAATCAAAATACCTGCAATGACGGGAAGTCCTGGCTCAACTCGCTCTTTAGATATGCGACCTGCAATAATAGCTCCAATAGCAATACCGATTGCTGTGACTAGGAAAAGGTATCCACCTCCCACTTCACTTAAACTAAGAGACTGCATGGCAAAAGGGATAATATTGAGTTGCGTATAAGCCCCGATGAAGAGAAAAAAAGAGGAGCCAAACATCGCGGTCAAAAGATGGGGGACGCGCCAACTGAGGCGAACTGTTTGATAAATTTCGTAAAAAAAGAAGGGATTGATCTCTTTTTGAGATCTCTGTGGTTCTGTTTTTTTTATCCCGAAACTTGTAGCAAGTCCAAGAAGGGCAATGATAACGCAGACCCAAGCGACCAAAATAAAATTTTTATTCGTGATGTCAGTGAGAAAAGAGGCGAGAAATGTGCCTAAAATAATAGCGAGGTAAGTAAGGGAAGTTAAGGAGCTATTGGCTTTGGAGATCATTTTTGATTCGACAAGCTCAGGGATAATTCCATATTTAGAAGGGCCAAAAATAGCACTTTGGGTAGCCATCAAGAAAAGGGCAAGATATGAGCCAAATTCCCAATGTAAACTGATCGCTAAAACAGCATACAACATGATGACGAGTTCTAGTGTTTTTGAACCGACGATAATTTTTGTTTTGCTGATCCGATCGGCAAGAACTCCAGCTCCGGAAGAGAAGAGGAGAAAAGGGATGACATAGATGGCTCCTGCTAAAGCAAGAATTTCAGAGGAGGCGCTCTGTCCTCTTATATTGATTAAGAAGTAGATAACGAGGAGCTTAAAGATGTTGTCATTCAAGGCTCCTAGGAATTGAGTTGCATTGAGGAGATGAAAAGAGCGAACATCTGAGCGGGAAAACCAACGCATAGTTGCAGCCAATGTATCATTCCTTTAGCGATATGGGAAGGCTCTTTTTCAGCCACCGGTTAGAGCTTTTAGCGGATATGCTCGCATTTCAGATCAAAGAGGAGGAGATATCACCGCTTGCGCCGAGATATATATTGACTCCCTCTTCTGCTATGAAACAGTGGCTCCTTCTTCGCTGCGCAGATTGTAACGGCGGAATTGCTGGGTGTAAAGTTTATACTTTGCAAGAGGGGCTATTTCATCTTTTTCCCCATTTTTCTGGATTTGCTGAAAATTTTTCCTCTCTTTTTGGGGCTCTTGCTACCCCTCCTGCGAAGCTACTTGTAGACTCTTTTTCCCTTGAGAGAAGAGTAGAGCTCTCTTATCAGCTCACCTTTCTTCTTTCCCGATATGGTGAAGAGGGGCGCATAGAGTTTTTGCAAGGGGAAAGTTGGCAGGCAGATTTTTTCCGGAAGTTATGTGAGGAAGGGAAAATTACGTTGCCAGCTCAAGTTGTCAAAAATCCCTCTTGTCCTAAAGGTTCTATTCACTGTTTTGGGTTAGATGGTCTATTTTTTGAACTCCTTCAAGGGTTACGCACTTTTTCTTCACTATCTCTCTATTTTTTTTCGCCCACTTTTCATTATTGGGACGATCTCTGCAGCGTAAAAGAGAAAAAAAAGCTGCAATCATACTGGAAAAAACGGGGAGTAGCAGAAGAAAAATGGGAAGAACTAGAAAAGTACCTGCAAGAGGGGCCCACTCTTTTAGCTAATTTAGGGAAAAGAGGAAGAGGGCTACTTAAAATTCTCGATCAGTTCGAATGGGAAATCATTGAGGATTATACTGAATATAATAAAGAATCTACATCGAATTTGGAGAAGTTACAGAAGTCGATTCTCTCTTTTGAAAATCACAAATTTACCGAACCTGACCCATCGATTGTACTTTTGGCAGCGGGTTCTTCATATTTAGATGAGGTTGAAGAGCTTTATTCAGCAATTTGCCATCTTTTAACAAAAAAACAGTGCAGCCCTTCCGACATCGCTGTGTTAGCTCCAGATATTCAACAATATGCTCCTTTCATAGAGACAGTTTTTTCTCATCTTCCCTATCGGATGTTTGGTTTGAATCGCGTGGCAAAAAGTTTTTTTTACCAGGGGATGTTAACCCTTTTCCGATTTGCAAGTGGAAAAAAAGAGGAGCTTTTGGCTCTTTTAGAGAATCCCGCTTTTTTTAAGAAACGGGATGAGAAATCAATATTGCGACTAAAAAGATGGCTTGAAGAGCAGGATGGCGATGAGGAAAGTCTCTTAAAAGCATGTATCTATCTTTTCCCTAAAAGCCAAGGAATGCCTGCCTCTTTTGAAGAGGTGGAAGAGTGGATGGATCTTCTTTGCTCTTTGCGAAAAGATCTTGAAGGATTTGAAGAGGCAAGAACACCTAGAGAATGGGCAAATACTCTTTGCGAGTTTGTCGCTCACTATCTTTTCGTCGATTTTGATGAAGAAAAAGAGGTGGCAGGATGGGATTTTTTTCAAAAATCGGTCCAAGAGATTGATAAAATTACAGATACACCCGTCCCTTTTTCATGGGTTAGAAAGTTTTTTGAGCGCCCTACAGGACAAAAAGAGCTTTATGCGTCTCATCTTCATGCAATTTCATTTCTTTCTCTCCGCGAAGGAAATATTTTCCCTGTCCAGCATCTTTTTTTAATGGGGATGGATGAAGAAAATTTCCCTAGAAAGAGGATGAGATCCTCTTTAGATCCTTTTCCCTCTTCCGTTGCAGACCAAGATCGCTATCTTTTGCTTCAGACTCTTTTTGCTGCGAGAAAGACATTGCAGATGAGTTATTGCCATCTTACCCCCCATGAAGGAAAGCCCGTTCCCCCCTCTTTTCTTATCGATGAGCTTTTCACTTATGTTCGCCCTTCTTTAGGAGAAAGAAGGAGGGAAAAAGAGGGAAAGCCTGCTCCCCTGTTGCCTTGGCCTTTACAACCAACTCTTGAACTTCCTGAAGGAGAGGTGATAATTCCCATTGCAGAATTGAAACAGCTTGCCCGGCATCCTTGGGAATTTTATCTCAAAAAGAAATGGGGTGTGAGATTGAAAGAGGAAAAAGAGGACTCTTTTCTTTTGCAAAAGTACCGAGCTCGGAAAGAGCAGTGGGAAGGTGGCGGTTTCGAATCTTTAGGAAAAGGGATTTGGGGGGAAGCGCTAAAAGAGGAGGTCGACGGGGAAGTTGCCTATTGGCATGAGAAGGCAGCTTCTTGGGAGCTCATTTCAAAGCCGCTCTCTTTTCAATTGAGAAAAGGGGCATTTTGTCTACAAATAGGTGAGAAATTACGGATCACTCTTGTAGGGGAGATCCCTTTTTCTTCTAAGGGATTTCTCCATTTTGGGGAGGATTCAATCGGAGGGGTACTCCGCGTATGGCCAGAATGTCTCATCGGCGCATTGGCAACAGGTTGCAATGAGATCTACTTTTTTAAAACAGGAAAAGTGAGAGTTTTAGAGCATGTAGAGGAGGCGTTAAAAAATTTTCTTTCCTACTATTTTCTTGCCTCTTCTGCCCCCTCTCCTCTTTTGCA
>DATECD010000193.1:0-13792 GCA_035287065.1 Chlamydiales bacterium
CCGGGAAAGGGCGGGCAGAGGCACGGGCTAGAGGCACGGAATGTAGGTTTCGAAAGATGTTTATTAACCGCTTTCCGCGGTAGTGAGGATGCAGAACGATTGCACTCCATCGCCGCAACCAAAATCAGTTAATCCATCGCCTAAAGTTGCTGTAATTCCCACTTGATTCACGGAGATCTTCAATACTCCAGCGATTTTTGTCCGCATTGCTAAGATTTTTTCCTCTAAGTACGGTCTTTTCCCTTCAATTGCAATGGCAAGATGTACAATCTTTTGTTTTTTTTTCTTTAAAGACTCATGAGCGTACTCAAGGTACACCTGAGAATCGGTGATTCCATCTTTACGGCATAGATCTTTTGCAATCCCACCGATAATAGGAACACCTGTCAAAGAGGTAATCGCATTGCAGATCGAGTGGTATACACAATCGCCATCAGAATCTGCATCTAGGCCTGGCACCTCTTCAAAAATCACGCCTGCAATGATGCAAGGTTTAGAAGAATCCGCTGGTAAAAATCGATGGCTATCTTGACCAATGCCTGTGCGGAAAATGGGTTGGGAAGCGTTCATGAAACGGATTATTGCAAAATTCCAAATTTTTTCTGATCACAAAATATTAAGACTGATAGAATATCAACCTATGTCTAAGGCAAAAAAGAAAACGGCTGCTGCAGCCACACAACCACGGGAATTTTCTTTCCGCGCAACCCTTTTGGGACTTTTTTTTGGCTTTTTTTTTGCTGTTGCAAACGGCTACCTCGCTCTAAAAGTGGGGACAACCGTCTCCGCTTCTATCCCAGCAGCAATTTTATCGATGGGGGTTTTCAAACTGTTCCGCAAAAATGGGACCATCCTTGAAAGTAATATTGTGCAAACTGTAGCAACAGTCGGCGAAGGTCTTGCAGCAGGTGTCACATTTACGATCCCGGCACTCATTCTCTTAGGTGAAACGCCATCGATCGGCCGCATTTTTCTCCTCTCTGCATTGGGAGGACTTCTCGGTATTCTCCTCATGATCCCCATGCGCCGTTTTCTCATTGTCGAGGAGCATAAAACTCTTCCCTATCCTGAAGGGACAGCCTGCGCACAGATTTTAAAAGCGGGAGAATCAACGACAGAATCCACTGTGCTTGCTATCTGGGGCGTAGCAATAGGCGCTCTATACAAAGTTGCAACCGACATCTTCGGCTTCTGGCAAGAGGTCTACACTTGGACAGGAAACTTTCTTAAAAAAAATGAATTTTCTATCGATGGGACTCCCGCTCTTCTCGGAGTTGGCTATATCGTTGGTCCCTACGTATCAGCTCTTATTTTTTCTGGAAGCATCCTCGCATGGTTCGGTATCATCCCTTTGATCCAGGTATTTGGATTAAGTCATCTCCCCATCTATCCATCGACAATGTCTATAGAAGAGATGTCCCCTGCTGCAATTTGGAGTTCCTATGTTCGCTATATCGGCGCGGGAACGCTTGTCGTTGGAGGGCTTTTAAGTCTTTTTAAAGTCTTCCCACTTCTCCACAAAACATTACGCCTTAGCGTAAAAGAGCTTTTGACAACAGGGTTAAAAACACCTTCCCATGTAGAAAGGACCGATCGAGACATTCCCCTCTCTTGGCTCCTTCTCGGCACACTTGCAATTGTTCTCATCTTAGCCTTAACCCCTTCGATGCCGATGAACCTTTTTACAATTGTGCTCTTAGTCATCCTCTCATTTTTCTTTGTTGCAGTGACTTCTGTTACAGTTGGGATTGTCGGGTCTACTTCTAATCCAGTTTCTGGCATGACAATCATGACGCTTCTCGTCACCTGTATCGCATTTGTTCTTCTCGGCTGGACAGAGAGATTTTATCTTGTTTCAGCAATCACCATGGGTTGTGTTGCTTGCTGCGCAATCTGCATCGCTGGCACTACAGCACAAGATTTAAAAACAGGATATCTACTAGGGGCAACACCACGCGCTCAACAAATTGCAGAAATCTTTGGGCTCATTTTCCCAGCTTTAGCCTTAGGTTATGTTGTCTATCTTTTAAACTCTGCCTACCAAATTGGGTCAAGCGCCCTGCCTGCTCCACAAGCTTCCCTTCTCTACATGGTCGCAACCGGAGTCATTTCAGGGGATCTCCCCTTCACGCTTGTCGGAATTGGGGTTGTGCTTGGGATTGTAATGGCCATTTTGCGCATCCCCATCCTCCCTTTTGCGCTCGGCGTCTACCTCCCCTTCTCTTTAAGTTCAGCCATGATGCTCGGCGGTCTTGTTAAGCTCTATGTCGAAAGGAAAACAACAGATCCAGTTGTCGATGAAAGAGGTGTCCTTTTTGCAGCTGGACTTATTGGGGGCGATGCTTGTTTAGGTCTTCTCGTAGCGCTTTTGACCATTCTCGGAGTCCCTTTAGGATTTGCCTCTTTCGCATTGCCTCACACATTTAGCCTGATCGCATATGTGTTACTCGCCGTCCTTTTCGCCTACCTTACGCTAAAAAAATATAGGACCTTATCCAAATAAGAAAACCTCGACGTAAAAGATCTTTCGCTCTTTTAGAAATTCTCGTTGGCCTCTCTCTTTTAGGGACCATTGTGATTCTCCTTTTCCAAGCGATGTCGCGCAATGCAGAAGTCATGGTAAAATTGGAAGAGGTTCGAACAACTGTCTTTCAAAGACAATATCTCCAAACCCGCCTTTCCGATATTTTCCTTTCTATTGCCAAAGAACGCCCCGATTCTTTCTATACAAAACGGTTTCCGAAAGAAAAAATAGAGAGCCTAGTTTTTTTCTTTGACAATGGGATTGATCCAGATCCTCACTTTAGTGGGGTGATCTTAGGACGTCTTTTCGTCGATGAAAAAAACAACCTCTCTTTAGCCACATGGCCCCTTGAAAAAGAAATTGAGAGCGAACCTCTCCCATGGCGTAAAGAAATCCTCTACCCCGCAGTCGAAACAATAGAACCCTCATTTTTTGGAAAGACTCAAAAAGAAAAATTTTCTTGGGAAACACATTGGCAAAAAGGGGAGGTCACCCCTCCCCTTATGGTCCGTATCGAACTCAAAACAAAAGAGCAAAAAACTTCTTTTGCTTGGTTTTTATAACTGAATTTTATATTTAGGATTCGACTCTTAAATAAACAAAGTCCAGTATATCTGCATATGAACGCTCTCGGTTTTCTCTCTTTCCTCTTATCTTTGCTCTCACTTGCTGTCTTTACCTCATTTGACAAGTTTAGCAGCGCACAAAAAATTCGCTCCACGTACGTTGGACATCTAGAAGCCAATCGCGATATTTTTAATCAGAAAGAGTCTACTTGGTACAAAAAGATCCCCTCCAACTCCTCACACGAAAAATCACAACTAAAACATGGATCAAAGCTCAAAGAAAAAAAAGGGACTGAATCTAAAATCTCTCCCTTTAACCCCGAAAGCGCCCGCCTCAATCTCATGCCTTTACTCAATGGCAAAAAACAAGAAGATCCCCTTCTCTACGAGACCACCCTTAAACTCCTTCTCTTTTTTTATGGGGACGCTCTTTTCCTAGGAAAAAAAAAGAATGCACAGCAATTTCTCGATGGATGGCTTGCAGCTATCGATTTAAGAAAAGGGAAAAAAGAACCATTTCTATTGGAGAAAATGGCATTTTCTAATCCTTTGTTACAAGATCTCTATTACAAAATGCTAAAAGGAACGAAAAAAAAAGATTCCTATCCTTCTCTTTTAGAATATTTTAAAATCGATTCACAAGATACGAAGATCTCCCTTTACCATGCACACCCAACTCTTTTAGAAGCCTTTTTTTCTCCAAAAGCTGCGCAAAAGCTCTATTCTGCCTTTCATGGGCAAGATAAAGAGCCCCTTCCCAGTCGAGAAACTGTAGAGCGGTTATGCTTAGAATCACATCTGATTTTGGATCCAAAACTTCTTGACCTTTGCGACTTCACACAATCAACTGTTAAAGAGGACTCCCAATCGTTTTTCCTTGGCAAAGACCCTAAAGAACAAATTTCCCTAAAGAAAAAAGTAACGCTAAATAGTTTTTAAAGGGACTGCTAAAGTGAATGTGCTCCCCTTTGCTAGCTCTGAAACAACACTCACTTTGCCATTGTGTTTTTCTATAATTGTCCTCACGATCGCAAGACCAAGACCTGCTCCACCAGATTTTCGGGAACGAGCTTTATCTACCGTGTAAAACCGCTCAAAGATATGCGGAAGATCCTCATTTGGAATACCAATCCCTTCGTCGCGTACCTTAAGAAGCGCAAACGTATTTTCCTTACGGATCGAAAGATGGATTCGGGCAGGATGGGAAGAGTATTTGGCCGCATTTTCCAAAAGATTCATGACGGCAAGTTCAAGCAGGAGAGGATCTGCCACGATAAAAAAGGGACTATGAGCTACCTCTATCTCAAGAGAAATATCGGGATGGCAGTACATAAATTGCTGCTTGCAAAGAAAAGCTAAACTAACAAGGTCTACCATTTGAAATTTCTCAAGGGATACATTTTCTATCTCAGCAAGTGTGAGAAGACTTTTGATTAATTTTTCCAATCTACTCGATGTACGAACAACTTTCTCGCCGATCTCTTGCACCATACTTGTAGGTAGATTGGGATGTTCTTGCAATGTCTCTGCAAATCCACAGATAATCGTGATGGGGGTCTTCAGCTCATGAGACGCATTTGCGATAAAATCTTTCCCAATCTCAACCATTTTATAATCCGATGTCTTATCTTGAATGACTAAGACCATTCCATTATGACAAGATCGCGGAGTTCCAACTAAACGCAAGTGACAAGTTCTTTTTTCACTATCACTCCAATTCCAAGCGACCACCTCTGATGTTTGCAAGACCTGTTGGATCAATTCATGACATATTTGCGTCAAACTTTTCTGATCAAAATGAAAAGATTGCAAAGAGTTACCCACTATATTTACATCTGAAATTTGCAACATTTTGCAAGCTGTTCCATTTGCAAAGGTAACGACCCCCGATGTATCCACCGCAATCACTCCCTCTTCTAGTGAATGGAGAATCTCCTCACTCTCCCTTTTTTGCTCTTGTGCCCGCCTAATTTGCTTCTTAATGCGCTCGATGAGTGAGTTGAAAAACCCCCCTAATTTCCCAAACTCTCCATCAAACATACTTTGGTCTATTGCAATTGCATCGGGGAGCTCCTCTTCTTTTAAAGAGATAACAACATCGATGATGCGCTGTAAAGGCGCTGTGATACGATAAAGAATCCAGCCGCTCATCGGTGCATAAAGGGCAAACGCCCAAAAAAAGCGTTTGACGTTGCAACAAGAACAAAAAAAATATCCAAAAAGACCAGTGAGAAGAAATTGGCTGAGAAAAATTTTTCTTCTAAATGGGAGCATAAAAATTTTCAACGCCGTCTTCTGTTACAGCAACAGTATTTTCATAGCGAATGCCTCCAACTCCAGGCATATAAAGACCAGGCTCAATGGTGAAGACCATTCCAGGTGTCAATGTAATCTCTTTATCCACTCCATCAAAACGGAGCCGAGGGTATTCATGCACTTCAAGGCCAATTCCATGTCCAAGGCTATGTGGGAAAAGCGATTCCACCCCCTCTTTAGCAAAAAAAGAGTGGACAATCTGATCGAGCTCTCCCACTTTAACGCCTGGGCGAGCAGCTTGAAAAGCGAGATCGTGTGCTTTACGCACTAACTTTTCCAAATGCAAAAGTTTCTCGTTAGGCTTTCCGAAAAAAGCTGTTCGCGTCATATCTCCACAATAGCGATCAACAACTGCCCCTACATCAATGAGGACAATCTCCCCTTCTTTCAACGTGCACCCTTTTTGAGAGCGATAGTGGGGATAGGCGCTATTTTCTCCAAAGGCGATGATCGGTTCAAAAGCAAGGCTTGACGCTCCATTTTCTCTACAGAAACGCTCAAACTGCCAGGCAAGCTCTGTCTCAGACACCCCCACTTTAAGCAATGTAAGAACATGTTGATACCCTTGCCAGGTCAATTGCGCCGCTTTTTTCAAAGCAATAAGTTCTTGCTCCTCTTTGCATACGCGGATCCCCTTCAAAGGACAAGAATTTGGGACCCACTCCTGTTCTCTAAAGGCCCGTTTTAAAACCTGATAGCGATCAAAAGAGAGCATCGCGCTATCAAAAGCAACTTTTTTCGCTCTTTTAAAAGGGTGAAAACTCCCCTCTTTTTCATATAAGACTACTTGAAAATGAGCCGCTTTTTGTTTTGCCATCTCGTAGTAGCGCCCATCGACCAAAAGAGTTGCATCCCCATTTTCTAAAACAAGTCTTCCCGCTGAAAATGAGAGCCCTGTCAAATAGAAAAGATCGGTTGGATCTTCAAGCCAAAGAGCATCAAACCCCTCTTTTTCCATCCATTGAAAACAGTTCTTTAACCTCGTCATTACTCCTCGACCATTTTCTTTAACTTCCCTCTATCCACAACCGTCCAAATCTTTTTCCCTTGTGGATCATATTGCAAATCTTGACAGTTCTGTAACTCTTTCCAAAGAAGAAAGGCTTGTTCTAAGCTATAATTTTTTTTCTTTTTTCTCACGCACTCACAAACAACCCAATCGACCCTCTTTTTCTCCATCCATAATTCAAGAAAGTCGGGAAGATCGGCAAGATCAAGCCTTGCGGGAATCGCATCAATTGCCATCTTTTTTTTACCAATCAAGCGACACTCCATCCCTAAGCCACTTAACTCTTCAAGGAGCTCTTCATCTTTTGCCTCCCATTCAAAAGGCCAAATCAATCTCTGCATCTCCTCTTTTTTTCCCGAGATAGAGTCGTACAAAACCCTAGCAAAAGCAAGAGAAAGATCAACGAGATAGATCTCTTTTGTCTGCACAAACAAAAACCCATCCATTACTGCGATCGGGCAGGCCTCAAACTGAAGGCCTAATTCCTTACTCTCTCTCATTTCCAGTGGAAAAGAGATTGGCTCACTACTTTCCCAATGAAAAGCAGGAGGTGCAAATGTCAACGAGGTAACAAATGGCGTTGGGGTCTCAAAAGAACGGCTGACAACTCTTTCCACCAAACGAAAAATTTTCCGTTCATCGGAGAAACGCACCTCTTTTTTTTGAGGATGGACATTCACATCGATCTCTTCAGGAGGAAGAGAAAGGAAAAGGACAAAGGGGGGATACAAAGATTCTTCAATCCTTGTTCCATATCCCATCTTCACAGCCTTTGCAACCAAGGGGGAAAAAAGAGGCCTTTTATTCACAAAAAGAATCTGTTCCCGCCTTTGCGCCTTAGCTTCTCCAGGAGCTGAAAAAAGCCCCCAGACCCCCTCTTCTTCCACAGTAATGGGAAATTGTCCCATCACCTCCTCTATCCTCTTCTTTCTCTCTGTAGGGAAAAGCTCTAACACCTTTTTCCCATCCACAAATAAAGTAAACGCCACTTCGGGATTAGCAAGAGCTATTGTCTCAACTATTTGCACAACCGCTTTTGACTTTCCTAGCTTAAGAAATTTTTTTCGCGCAGGGACATTAAAAAAAAGGGATCTCACTTCAATTGTCGTACCGCGGTTCCTCACGCAAAGATGCGTCTCTCCGATCTTCCCGCCATCCACTTGAATCCAACTCCCTTCCCCTCCTTCAGATGTTTTTAAATCCAAACGAGAAACAGCAGCAATTGCAGCAAGTGCCTCCCCCCGAAATCCCATCGTGTGGAGCCGTTGCAAATCCTCATCGCTTCGAATCTTAGACGTCGCATGCCTTTCAAGAGATAGTCTCGCGTCCTCTTTTCCCATCCCACACCCATCATCTTCGATGCGGATGAGCTCCTCTCCTCCCCCCTCTATCCAAACTGTAATCTGACGCGCTTCTGCATCCAGACTATTTTCAATCAGCTCTTTGAGTAAAGATGCCGGATTTTCTACCACTTCACCAGCTGCAATCCGATTGATCACTTCTTCTGAAAGGAGTGCAATTTTTTTAGACATATATCTAAGATCACTCAAAATTTGGTTTTTTGACCAGTGTGAAAGTTGTTTCGGTATATCAAAAATCATTTAAAGGAATTACCATTAGTAAAATGAAAATCATCTCCATTGTTAGCTTCTTACTCTTTTTCTCATGGAGTCACTCTCTATTTAGCTTTTACGTGGGCAACCCCTCAAATCCCGCCATCACAAATTCGGGGCTCTTTTCACACGGCTATTTACTCAAAGGATCAACAGGTTACCTCTACGATTACACAACAGTGAAACAGTATCACGCGCCGCAAACAGAAAAAAATTTCAATCCCAATGCAACCTTCAAAGAGTTCGGCATCCATTCCCAGATGGCAAGTTTTTCCCTGATCTTGATTGAACGACTCGAAATCTTTGGGTATGCAGGGGGGTCAAAAGAACAGACACAAGGGAAAACCCACCCCTCTATCCTTTTTGATTTTGAAAGCCAATACCAATTTTCTTGGGCAGCTGGCTCAAAAGTTGTGCTTCTCCAATGGGGAGGCACCTCTTTAGGCTGCGATTTTACCTATTTTGCCGTCCCCTCCTCACCCAAATCGTTTTTCCAATATTTCAATCGCGTCGGCCTTCCTATCGATTTTGGCAAACAGAAAATCTCATTGGAAGAATGGCAAATTAACGCAGGGCTCACCACGAGAATTAGCCTATTTGCTCCTTACATCGGGGGAACCTATCTCCATTCCAATCTCCATGTCGCCTCAAGCCCTGAGACAGGGTCAATCAACTACGAAAATGAGAAAAAATGGGGCTATTTCTTTGGCCTAACCGTTTCACTAACGGGAAAATTCCATATCAACCTCGAGCGTAGGCAGAAAAACGAGTCCGCCTATTCTCTAGCCACAATCGCCGTATTTTAAACGAGATAAGAAAAAACGGCCATTTTATCAAAAATTCAAAAAAAGTATTTGCATAAATATTACTTCATCTTTAAAATTAAACGATTTTGTTTTATAATATTAATTTAATAAATTTAAAAAAGGATCTTATGTCATTGCCATTACATGCACCAAAAGCTGTGCGACCTTTTTCTCAGGCCGGAATCGACTCGCTAGAGCGATTAACTGCTGCCCTTTCACAAACCCCAAAAATGCCTTCCCCTCTCCCCCTTTCTCAAAGCATCACAGAGCATTCGTTAGAGAGCAGATTAGAGAGCAGAACTTTAAAGGACAGGGCTGTATCTGTTAGTGATGTTATCACGACAGAAGTATTTGACTTAGCGTCTGTGGAAGAACAACAGAAAATCGATCATTTAAAAAGTATAATCCCCCAAATAACTGAAAATTTAGATCGAGATACTTTTCAGCCTAAAATAGATGAACTCAATCAACTGTTAACTAGAAGTCAAATCACTAAATATTCTGATCTGCGAGGGAGGATTTTACGAACACTTGATAAAATTCCTTCAACTGATCTCTGCAACTTAATCTTCGATACTCAACTTTTAGATACAGCAAATGAAATCCTCATTTCTTCTTTGAGCGGTCGCTTTTACTCAAGAAGAAGTTCCTCCGAAACATCTGAAGACATCGACACGATGATTCAAGTAGTTTGGGACTGTTCTGAAGCATTAGCCCAAAATGGCCCCGTTTCTCAATCCATCAAACTTGCCTTAACTATTCCTAGAAACCTGCTTTCTGAAGAAGGCGATCGGATACGTGATCTCCTTCTCAAAAAACTCTCAAAAATCTTTATTGTTTCCAAAAAAAAAGTGGAAGCTGTCAATTTTGCTAAGACATTAAGTCCATTAGACAAACTCACGGTACTCGAGAACTTTGCTATTACACTCAGTACTTATGACGACATTCCAGTGGATCGTATTCATGGAGTCATTCTCCTAGTCGAAGGTATGGGAGCCTCAGATATGGGAAACCAGGCAGAGATATGCGCAAAAATAATTAAGTCCCTTCGTAATAATGGCAAGGACATAAAAGCGAATTGCTTCATGAACAAATTCCCCAATAAAGACGTAAAACAACACGTGAATCACTTATTCTATTATGGATTCGCCTAACTATACCGCTCGTGATTCAAGAATCGGTTCTGACCGCGTCGGCTAGCCATTGAATTTGAAGCTGCCTGGCACGCCTTAGGTTTTTAACCTTGGCGGCGTAGGCAACGACTCCGTCTGCTTCAAATTCAAGGCGCCTCCTTGTCATTTCCCGATTCTTGAACCACTCTCGGTATAAAAAAGCAGCCGCTCGATCTTCCCTTCCCAGTCGACTAGGTCCTTTCTCACGATCCAACCTAAAGCGGTCATCCGATCTAAAGAGAGGACTGCTGTTACGGAGCGGTAGGGCTCTTTTTTCAATTCGCGGACAAGCTTGCGCGTATCTAGCTGGATTGCAAAAAGAAAATAGAGCTCATAATCCCCATCAATTGTACGAAGTAGGCGATAGGGGACCCCTTTTAAATCAATCTCAGTGTGATGCGCTAAAAGCTCAAAATGGGCTTTTAAGACTCCAGGGTCATAGACGGTCTGTGCGATGACTGGACGAAGCGAGTAGAAATAGTTTTCCAAAAGAAACTCATGGGCTTGCGATAGAGGAGCTATACCACGATCGGCCTGAGTTCTGTGATTTTGGAGGGCTTCAGAGTAGTCCAGATTTGAACGATCGTGAGGAGAGCTGTATTGTCGCAATACAGCTGACGAAAGATCGTTCAAAGATGGGCTGCTATGATGGCCCTCCAAATCACAAAACTCAGGTCGATCGTGGTATAAACGTTTGCGCAATTCACAAAGAGACTCTTCTTGCTTTAGGATCATCCCCCCATTGAAATCGCGAAACTCTCCCATCGCTGAAGTCAATTCCGCAGAGACTCTTTGACGAGCCCTTAAAAGATCAATCGAGAAATCGGGGCGGAAAAAGGGCCCTTTTTCTAAATAGATGTGTAAGATTGCAGCTTCTTTTGGATATTTTCCTCTTAGTTGTCCTAGCATGCGAACATCATCCACCTCGCATCTCAAAGTCTGATCTGAAAAGAGCTGATGGACACAAGGAAGAGAGCCAATGCGCAAACGAACAAGAAGCACAATAAAGATCAGATGATGATCGCTTTGTCTTTCATAATGGATGCTCACCTGCGGCAAATCTTTTACATACTGGACCTCTTTACTCAAGAGAACAAGATTGCGCAAAAGCTCCTCTTCATTACGGGGCATGAAAGTGGGATGAACGCCTCTTGAAATTTGGAAAGAGCGCCCCTGGCAAACCGCATCCATATTCAGTTTCATTTCTCGAAAAAAAGGCTTCAGGTTCTCTAAAATCTCTTGCTTTTCACGTGCATCGCGTACACCCACCCAAATCTTGTGAAAAAAGAACAGTTCTTTAGGATTTTGGGCAAAAGAAAACTGAAGGCTCGCCTGTCCAACAATAGACATACAAGTCCCTGGGAGAAGTCTTCGCGTGACCGCATCGACTACGTACCGCTCAAGATTCGAAGCAAATTGGGCAGGATAAAGGGTTGTAATGGGGATTGCCATCGAGTCCTCTTCTCTTAAATCTGCTGGAAAAGAGTCAATGATCGGCAGCTCTCTTTTCAGCCACTGAAAAAGATCTTCTTCTCTTTGCACATTCTCCTGAATCAACACTCCTATCCAAGTTTGAACTGCCTCCAAAAAAGAGTCAGCAACAGGCAAAGACAAACGGTGCGTCGGTTCGATAGAAAAAGAGGGAATCCATTCCCTTGGGAGGAACATGTTCGAGGTCTCCAAAAAAATTTCTAGAGAGGTATCAACTATTCTTGATTTCTTTGCAAGATTTTAACTCAATCGTTTACCCTATCTGGTGTGAGCCACATCTCTTTTCAATCCCCAGTCTGGAAAATCTTTGTTGGACCAAGGTATTCCCATTGCAAATACCTTTTTGCCATTTTCATCCCTCTTCTTCTCACAGCCGTATTTGAAGGGGGAAGCTTTGCTTTTATTCTCCTTGCTTTTTCAGCTCTTGAAGGAAAAGCGCCTCAAAATCTCCCTTTTTTTTCTCATTTTAATCTTCCAGAATGGCTAGGACTACACCTTGAGGGAATCCAACTTTTCTATTTCTACATTCTCATGACTGTGCTCTTCCAAGCCATCCGCGGTGGGCTCAACTACCTTGCTCTCATCGGAACTTCGGCCCTCTCTTTGAAAATCCAGACACTCGCTCAACAATCTGTCTGCAATCAGATTTTTACATTTAGCTTTCCCTTTGTCTCTCGCTATCAAGTGGGCGATTTAGCAGAATATGTAAAAACTCCCCCAGCATTTATTCCCCACTTTTTTGAGTTTGCCAATCGGATTTTAGTCTCTTTTGCTATGGGATTTGGACTGATCTTTGTCCTTTCGCTCATCTCTTTAAAGCTCACAATCATCACCCTTTCTCTTTTTCTCCTCTTTGCGATCGCTCAAAAAATTCTCATCCGGAAAATCTCTCGCTATTCACGTCAGTTAACTGGCCATCTTGTAGAATTTAGTCATCGGATCTATCAATCCCTACAGGGAATTCGCCCTGTCTATATCTTTTGTAGACAGCCTTACATTTTGAAAAAAACAGAACATGTTTTACAGCAAGTATCCAAAGTAAGTAAAAAACTCTACCTTTGGAGCAATTCTCTTCCCGTCTTAAATGAGACAATCAGCATTCTTCTTGTCGGAGTGACGCTCATCTTAGGTTCTTACATCCTAGTATCAAGCCAAGATCAAGCCATCGTATCGGGCCTTTTAACCTATATTGCGCTCACCTATCGCCTTGCAACAAGGTTACAAATTGGGATGAGCGCACTGGGCTCCATTGGCACTTATTACGGCCCCATTGTTCGCCTCAATGAGATCTTAGAAGATGAGGGGAAAGAGTACCTCCCTCATATCGAAAACAAGTGTCTAAGCTGGAATCATTCAATCACATTTCAAAACGTCTTTTTTCAATATCCAGAAAGGACAAAATATGCGTTGGATGATCTCTCCTTTTCGATTCAAAAGGGGACAACGGTTGCTTTTGTTGGCCTTTCTGGAGCGGGCAAATCCTCTATTCTCGATCTCATCCTTGGACTTCGAAATCCAACAGGTGGCCAAGTCCTCATCGATGAACTTCCCTTAACTCACTACTCTGAAGAAAGTTGGCGCAAATACATCGGAGTCGTGAGCCAAGAATCTTTTATCTTTCACGATACAGTGGAAGAAAACATTCGATTTGGGGAAATACAGGCAACAGAAGAAGAGATCCAAAACGCAGCCAAACAAGCAAAAGCTTCCGATTTCATTGAAAAACTCCCCCAAGGTTATGAAACCCCTCTTGGAGAAAGGGGATATCAACTCTCAGGAGGAGAAAGGCAAAGGATTGCTCTTGCACGAGCCCTCCTTAAAGATCCCCCCATTCTCATTCTAGATGAGGCGACAAGCCACCTCGATAGCTACTCAGAAAAACTGATTCAACACTCCCTCGATCAGCTCCACAAAAAGAAAACGATGATCATCGTCACACATAGACTTTCAACAGTCATTCATGCAGATGAGATTTTCGTCATTGAAGAGGGGAAGCTCATCGAACAAGGTTCACATACCAAGCTACTCAAAAGTGAGGGTCGCTATGCGCAGCTTTGGCACCTTCAAACAAACAGATGACTTAAGCATTAAAAAGAATATTTTAAAATTGAGGGAAGGCCCTTGTAGACAGTCGGGGACAAGGTTCCCATTGTCCCCCGCTGCCCTCTTGCGCCTAACTACGGCTTTGCAAAATCGTGTGCTCATCGGGGGAGCGTGTAAAACACTGCCCCCCTTCGGCGCCAAAGGCGCCCTCTTGCGCTACGATTTATGCTTTGCCGTAGCGGCGAATGGCTG
>DATECD010000194.1:0-5608 GCA_035287065.1 Chlamydiales bacterium
AATCTGAGATGCATAAAGGGTTAGGTGCTGTAGCTACTGTCCTTGTTCAAAATGGAACTCTCCGTAGAGGAGATGCCATTGTCTTTGGCCATTTCTCCGGTCGCGTCAAAACGATGCAAGACGAGCATGGACGCAATATTGAAGAAGCTCCCCCCTCCTCCCCTGTGCGCATTACAGGTCTTTCTGAACTTGCTCTTGCAGGCAGCGAATTCATCGTTGTGAAAAATGAAAAAGAGGCAAGGGAACTTGCAGAAGCCCGACAGGAAGGACACCATCGCGAACTCTCAATGGCAGCTCGAACAAGCAGTCTTGAAAAGATGATAGCGAGAAAAGAAAATGGAGAAGTCAAACTCCTTCCATTGATCCTACGCGCAGACGTTCAAGGCTCTTTAGAAGCGCTTAAGAACTCCCTTCTTAAGATCCACTCCAAAAAAGTGAAACTCGAAATCGTCAACGCCGACGTGGGTGAAATCTCAGAATCTGATATTGAACTTGCAGCTGCTTCAAAAGCGACCATTGTCGGTTTCCATACAAGCATTGAGAGCCATGCAGATGCACTCATCAAACAAAAACATGTCCCCGTCTATGTACAAGATGTGATCTACCATCTCATCGATGAGGTGAGAGAACGCATGAGAACCCTTCTCGACAAAATCGAAGAAGAAGCAGATGTTGGCGTAATCCAAGTAAAAACTGTTTTCAAATCTTCTCACCTCGGCAATATTGCAGGCTGCCAAGTATCTGAAGGACTCGTCAAACGCCAAAACCTCATTCGCCAGATCCGCAATAAAGAGGTAATCTGGAAAGGGAAAATCGCTTCTCTCAAACGTCTAAAAGAGGACGTAAAAGAGGTAAAAGAGGGATTTGAGTGCGGTGTTGTTCTCGATGGACAAAATGATGTAAAAGAAGGCGATCTCCTCCAAGCCTACGAGATTCGATATCTTGAGCAAGAGTTATGAAAAAAAATCGGATCAGCCGCATCAACTCTTTACTCAAAGAGGTCATTTTTGAAGTGATCCAAAAAGAGGTGAGAAATCCTCACATCACAACTTTTGTCACTGTGACTCATGTGGAAACATCTGCTGATCTGCATCACGCAAAAGTCTACATTAGCCTAATTGCAACAGATGCTGAAAAAGAGAAAGTCCTAGCCGCACTCCAAAGCGCGGCTGGTTTCATTGCAGTTCAAGCAGCAAAAGAGGTCAGGCTCCGCTATTTTCCAGCTCTTACCTTCAAATTAGACAACTCAGCTGATGAGCACATGAAGATTGAAAAAATTCTTTCAGATATCGAAAAAGAAAGACTCTCTCGCCCCTCATGAACGGAACGCAAAAAATTCACGGTATATTGCCTGTAGATAAAAAGATGGGCTGCACCTCATTTGATATCGTTGCAGAGCTCCGAAAAATCGTCGGCGAAAAAACAATCGGCCATGCAGGGACACTTGACCCTTTTGCAACAGGCGTCATGATTCTTTTAATCGGCTCTCCCTTCACCAAGCAATCAATCCAGTATACAGGCCTGAATAAACAGTATGAAGCAGAGCTTACCTTAGGCATCGCAACAGATACCTATGATCTGGAAGGGAAAGTCACAGCTGAGTCTGACCTTCGCCCCACTCTTACCGAAATTGAAAATGCACTTTCCTTTTTCCAAGGGAAAATCTTACAAACACCTCCCATGTTCTCTGCAAAAAAAGTGCAAGGGAAAAAGCTCTACGAATATGCTCGCAAAGGCGTTTATTTAGAAAGAGCCCCCGTTGAAGTGACACTTCATTGCGAGATCCAAGAATTTTCTTATCCCCACCTTCGCCTCAAAATTGACTGCAGCAAAGGGACCTATATCCGCTCTTTAGCTCACGATCTTGGAGAGCGTTTAGGCTGCCATGCACACCTTTCTAAGCTACGCAGATTGAAAGTGGGCCCTGTCGGAATAGAGATGTGCATCCCCCAAACGGAGATGAATCTCCAAAACATCCAAACCTTTATCAAGCAGACGTTATGAATCTTTCATGTGGTATCGTAGGACTTCCCAATGCGGGTAAGTCCACTCTTTTCAACGCGCTAACAGGTAAGGGAGTCCCTTCTGAAAACTACCCTTTTTGCACCATCGATCCCAACCTTGGCGTTGTCTTAGTCGACGATCCCCGTCTTCGACTTCTCTCAGAACAGAGCAAAAGCAAAAAAATCCTCTATGCCACTGTGAGCTTTCTCGACATCGCAGGCCTAGTAAAAGGGGCCTCAAAAGGAGAAGGATTGGGGAACCAGTTCCTCTCTCACATCCGCGGGACCGATGCAATCTTACAGGTTGTTCGCTGTTTTGAAGATCCCAACGTAATCCACGTGGCAGGAAGAGTCGATCCCCTCGACGATATTGAAGTGATCCAACTCGAATTGATCCTCGCTGATCTCCAAATGGCAGAAAACGCTGCAAAACGGATGGAGAAAGGGGCAAAGGGAAATCCAGATCTTGCACCGAAACTTCTCTTCTTAGAAAAAGTAATGGAACATCTCAATCAAAACCTCCCGATTCGCTCTCTTCCTTTAACTGCAGAAGAAATGCAAATTGCCACTCTCTACCCCCTTCTTACAGCTAAACAGGTCCTCTATGTCTGCAATATCGGGGAAGAAGACATCCCCGCTATGGATAACGCCTTTGTCCAAAGAGTCAAAGCCTTTGCAAGAAGTGAAAAAAGTGGAGCCGTTCCCATTTGCGCGAAATTAGAAGAGGAAATTTCCCTTCTTGAACCAAACGACCGGAAACCCTTTTTGCAAAGCATCGGGCTTGAAGAATCGGGCCTTGACCGTCTGACAAAAGAGGCCTTCTCCCTTTTGGGGCTCATCACCTACATCACCACAGGCGATGAGGAGACAAGAGCCTGGACCATTCCCAAAGGAAGCTCAGCTGTTGAGGCTGCGCGAAAAATCCACAGCGACATTGCAAAAGGGTTCATCCGCGCCGAAGTTGTCTCCTTTGATGACATGATGCGCTATGGAGGCCGGGTGGGGGCCCGTGAAGTGGGCAAAGCGCGCTCTGAAGGGCGCGACTACATCGTCCAAGATGGGGATGTAATATTATTTTTTCATAATTAAAATGAAGTATTTTTTTTAAAAAGAAATTCTATTGTTTTTAGCACAAAAATAGTATAAAATATTGCGTATAAATTTTATGCATGCAATAAGTAATACAGAATCTTTTTTAACTACTTCGGGTGGATACCTTCACAATTTCTGCGGACTTGTGAGAACGTTGAGGGTCTGGCAACAACTCTCTCCGAAAGAAAATATTTTACACAACCTACTCGCAGCTCACTGGGCTGAAGTGACAACCTCATCTGAATCTTCGCTTTCCACCATGAAATCTCAAATGGTTTTGCATTTAAATGAGATTCATCCACATGCTTCACAATACTATGAGAGCAAAATTGAGCAGGCAGACACGGTTGAAAAAATGCGGGAGCTTGCAAAGAAATTATTTAACAGCTCAGCTACAGATACGCGTGAGTTGATGAGAACTACACCGGCAGTGAACGTCAATAAATTATCTCATCTTTGGGAAACAGCATTGACAATACCAAACTTTGAAAAAGCAAAGGAATTTATCTCTTCCCAACTTTATAAAATTGGCGTGCTGGGAATTCAATCTGCTTATCTAGAAGATCTTGTCTTTGTACATAACCTCACCTCTCTCCAAGAACACATTCGCCGTTATCAAAAAGACTTAAGCTCTGGAGATAGTACAGATTCTGTTCTAACGACAAGTCAAGGAAATGCTGGCTATCCAAAAATCATCACCTGGTTTCGTGGAAATAGAATCCGAGAAGGATTCATGAAACATCTAACCATCCCTGAGGAAATGGAGCAACACCGACTTTATGAATTTTTATTTAGTGAACCTGAAGAGGAGCATGTTTTTAAAGTAGTTCCAGGAACCATGATTTCTCCTTTTGATCCAACCCCTTACCATGTAAATCATCAAGGAATTAAAAAAGCACTACCTATAGAACATCGCGATCTTTATCAAAAACTTACGCTCTATCTTGTCTCAGCTTGCAACACAGAAGGAAAAGATTTACGAGAAATTAATACACTACTTACTCATATAAAAGCGCGTCCCATTGGATTTTTTGAGCGCATTAATGGCACAGGCCTATTTGACTATTTCAAGACACAATACCCATGTACTTCAGAAGAAGAAAAAGAGAAACTTTTTGAACATTTTGGGATGATCGCTTTTTTTGATCTTGTGGTAGGGCAACAAGATCGTATGATTCTATTCTCAGATTCCGATAAGCCCTCTCTTCGTGATGAGTCTGATATTTTGTTTAGCAATTTAGATAATTTAATGGTTACTTCCGGTGACCAAACGATCACTCTTATTGATAATGGTTTACGAGCCGGAAGGTACCCAGTAACTGATCCAGTCGTTCTCAAAGAACATGAAGCTTCTTACCTTTTTTCTCTAAGAGAGATTTTGGAAACTGAGGACCCTCCCACCGCAATCGCTGACGCAGTATTACTTGCAATAACAAGCGCCTTGAATGATCAAGATGAAGGTCTAGGAAACGTCCAAATCTTTCATGATGATTTAGTGACTCACAAAAAAGAACTATTTAAAACTTATTTAATAAATGGGATCAAAAAAATGGAAGAATTACTTGTTCGCAAATTGATCCCCAAGTGGCAGAGATTTTGTAATTCTCAATCATTCAGTGAAGAATTAATCACCTTAATTAATAGTCGTTTTGCTATTGTATTAGAACAACACACCAAGAGGCTTTGCGTATGACAGGAAAAATTTCTCATTTTACTGAAAGAAATTTCCCTCTGCTTGGTGGCTCGTTTGACAGTGCGGATGGTTGCGAAGGCTCATCACCTGAAACAGGGGAAACTTTTTTTTCAATACAACCACCTCCTACTTCTCCACCGAGTAACCATCGACGCTTCAGCGCATTGACTCCCTACACACCCCTTACATCGCCTCCGGCCGATTATTCAAGACTTCTTGCAATATTGCGCAGTGCATTATTAGCGATCGACAATCAAGACAATCGCAGAATTATACAGACTAATCTGGAAAGAACTAGCTACAATTCCTCCCTTAAAATCTCCGTTCTCGAAAGTCTAAACCAATTTTCTTATTCTTCAAGAACCGAATCAATTCAAAAAATTCAATCCTTAATTCGAGAACTTGAAACGTGGACTCCCCCTTCAAGTCAAAGATCTCGATCCAGAAATGAAACCCCCTGTTAACCTCGAGTTTTTTAGTTCAGTTTGGCCTTGTTGCGTCAATAATTTAACCACCAAGCACACCGAGGCCGCGAAACGCGGTGGGAAAATAAAAAATCCTATTTTTTCGCCGCGTTTCGCGGCCTCGGTGTATCTCGGTGGTTAATTTTTACCGATTAATGCAACAACGCCGTTCAGTTTCACTACAGGTGACTGAGCATTAAAAAGAATATTTTAAAATTGAGGGAGGGCCCCTGTAGACAGTCGGGGACAAGGTTCCCATTGTCCCCGACTGTCTAGAGTGGCCTAACATAAATTTTAAAATATTCTTTTTAATGCTCAGTCACCTGAGTTTCACTAGTCGAGACTAGTACTTTAAC
>DATECD010000195.1:0-22579 GCA_035287065.1 Chlamydiales bacterium
AAAGACCCTAGCCAACTGCTAGGGTCTTTTTGTTTCGGAAGAGGGCAGAAAAAGCAAGGCTGTCAAATTATTTTTTGCCAGGCGGCAAGTTCTGCTGCAAGGAGAGCTCCACCCGCAGCGCCAAGGATTGCGTTGTGGCTGAGCGCTGTGAAAGAGAACCAGTTGTCTCCCTCCTCTTTTAATTGACCGATTGTGACCCCCATGCCGTTATCGCGCATCACATCGAGGCGTGGCTGAGGGCGATCGGGGTCGGAAAGATAGTGGATCACTTGTTTGGCAGAAGAGGGGAGGTGGGGGCAAGGGTTGAAAGCTTGCCAAAGGGTTAAGATCTCTTGAATCTTGACATTTTTTTTTGCGAACTTGACCTGTACATAAGCAGTATGTCCATTGGCAACGCCAACCCGAACACATTTTGCTTTAATTGAAGGGGTGGAAGCTCGTTTGATACCCGTATCTGTGACTTTCCCCCATAATTTGAGGGGTTCTTCTCTAGATTTTTCCTCTTCGCCTGAAATCAAGGGGATGATGTTTTCAGCGGCTTCTGGCCAGTTTGCAAAGGTTTTCCCAGCCCCTGAAATGGCCTGTTCGCTGTGAATGCGGATCTCCTTAATTCCAAATTTTTTTAACGGCTCTAAGGCGATGACAAAGGATTGGATGGAGCAGTTACTTTTGACGATAATGCCCCCTTTTTGGTAGCCCATTTGCGATCTTTGTAAGGGTAAGATGTCGAGATGGTCTTTATTCACATAAGGGATGATCATGGGAATAAGAGGGTGATCGCGAAAACCTGAATTGCATGAGATGACAAAGAGTCCCCTCTTTGCATATTGATCTTCCAAATCCATTACTTCGTTTTTAGGGAGATTGATAGCGGAAAAAAGAAGATCAAGCCCAGTAGCAAAATGGGGAACATCTTCACCGTTTTCTACCATTTTTTCCCGAAGGGTTTCTGGGATTGCAAAGTCCATCCACCAACGTCCAGCTACAGCTTCGGCATAGTTTTTTCCAGAAGAGATGGGGGAGGCCCCAAGTTTTTGCAAGGAAAACCAAGGATGCTCTTTCAACATGCGGATAAGCTGCTGCCCCACCATGCCTGTTGCTCCAAGGATTCCGACGTTAACTCGACTTTGTATATTTTTCGGCGCGATTTTCACAATCTTTTGACCTACAATCGTTTGTACTGCCATGCAATGGCGTGTGTAAGCCGATTGCATGGCAGTACAAACGATTGTAGGTCAAAATTTTGCAAAACTCGCATCCGAAAAATGTACAAAATCGAGGTTAAGTTTTTTCATCACAGTTTTAAAAGGGAAGAAAGTTTTGGTAACGTCGTTGCAAGAGGTAAGATTTCTGTTCCATTTTTGTGGAGTTTTTCTTTGCCTCCGTAGAAGAGAAATGTCTTAGCTATTGGATATTCTTCTTTAAAAAGTGTCAATGATCGTAAGAAGGAGGGATCAAAAAATTTAGAGGTTTTTACTTCGATTGCGATTAATCCTAAAGGGCCATACAGAACAAAATCGATCTCCTGTTGATCGACGGTTCTCCAGAAAAAAAGCTCATAACCGAATCGATAATATTCGTTGATAGCGCGGAGTTCTTGATAGACTAAAGTTTCTAAAGCAACTCCACCAATAAGCTCCGGGGTATCAAGAGGGCCTTTGGGACGAATATGGGAATAGATCCCCGCATCAAAATAGTAGAATTTAGGGTGAATGATAGTGGCTCTTTTTGCCTTCTTTGTAAAGACAGGAAGTCTAGTTGCGATCAGTAGGTCTTCTAAAATGGTAAAATAATTCTCAGCTACTTTCCGGTCGATCCGACTTTCTCTTGCAACTTCCGAAATATTAAGGACGCTACCTTGCGATAGACTAGCAATTTCTAAAAACCTTGCAAATGCGCTTAAGTTTCTCGTTAGCCCTTCTTGCAATACTTCTTCTCGCAGATAGGTTTCAATATATGCTCGAAAATATTCCTCACGCGCTTCTTTGTGATCATGGACAGCGGGAAGATGGCCGATCCGTATCGATTCAAATAATTGAAAATCGGGCCCAAGCTCTTCAGAAGTTAAGGGGAACATCTTATAGGAATGGGCTCTTCCTGCAAGTAAATTAACCCCTTTTTTACGTAAAGATCGAGCAGAAGATCCTGTCAAAATAAATTTATATTTTTTCGATTCGATCAGGCGGTGCACTTCATTGAGCAATTCGGGGATCCGTTGGATTCCATCGATGACGATCCAATCGTTAAATCCTATAGGGATCCTCTCTTCCAAAAGAGAGGGCCTTGCTTGGAAGTCGATGTAGGTGTCTGTAGAGAGTAAATCAAAGCGGAGAGCATTGGGCACATGGCTTTTTGTCCATGAGGTTTTCCCCGTACCCCGTGGGCCAAAAAGGAAAAAACTTTGATTCCCCTGAAGGGGGGCATTGAGTGTTCTTTGATACATGGTTTCTAGTATGGAACTATTTTTTGGAGTCGTCAACTCCAAAAAATGGCAATTTTTGGAGTTGACGACTCCAAAAAATGTAAGTCTCTTAACCGCAGATCATTCTGAAATGTCATGAAATAAGGTCTCGTGAACTCATTTGTCTATATAATTTTTTCGTTTATACCGCTCGTGATTCAAGAATTGGTTTTAACGCAAAGGCGCAAAGGCGCAAAGATTATGATCCATCTTTGCGCCTTTGCGCCTTTGCGCCTTTGCGTTAAAACCAATTCTTCAAGTTGTTTTGGTATATTTGCGTGTGTATAAAAAAATTGATCATTTTTTTAAATTTCGTTTTTATGTATAATTGTATTCATTATATAATAAATTATTTTGCGGTAAGGATTGTTTTATGAGTTCATCTGTCGGTTTAAATACGTGCCCTTCAGAAATACAGCTTAACGTTCTCTCCTTTCTGGATCCAAAAGAATTATGTCAGATGAGCCAAGTCGATAGAAATTTTCAACTTTTGTGTGAGGAAGATGTTCTATGGAGTCGACATGCTCAAGATCTTCTTTGGCTAGAGCCCCTTCCTGAAGGCACGCGACTTAGCTCGTGGGTAAAACGTCACGCAAAGGATGTGGCTACAGTATCTTCTTGGGAAGATCTCTACCCGTATTTTTTGAAGACATGGGTGGATTTACCAGATTACTCTGAACTCCGCTTAAGAGTGGGATCTCCTTCACAACGCGAGCTCTTATGGATGGTAATCCTTAGGAAGGAGATAAGCAAATTTGCCTTCTTCAATGGACCTCGTCAGCAATTTGATCGATCCCTTATGGTTCCATTTATGGCTCCAGAGCGATCTGATGGGGTAAATCATATCGGCTGGGATAGGACTAGTTCGGGCGGTCGTAGTGGTCTTCTTTTTGATCGAGTATTTTCTTATAGCTATTCACTAACTATTCCTGGCAATACTGAGGTGAATGAGGTTTCAGAAAACGTATTTGGGATGATTATTTGGAGGAGTACTAAGATCGCGATTGATATCATGCAACAAACTTATCTTCATCAAGATAAAATAGAATCCAGGCGGTTTTTTGTTGGTCTACTCAAAATCATTGGCGTCGCGATCCTTTTATTTTGTGTGTTGAAGGCAGAAATTCCTGTTAAATAATTTTTCACAATGATGTAGGCTCTTTTCTTACACTTTTAAGAAATGGATCTATGAGCGCTTGCACTTTATCTCATTACGATGTGGTTTGGCCGAAAGGTGGGGTGCTTCCAAGCGCTGACCCCCAATTTTTTTTCTTAGCTGAGCTGCATAAATTTGAGCCCATCGAAAAAATAAATGGCCTATTTATCTCTAGGGTAGCTACGCCCGGAAGTATTTTGTTGGTGGAGGAATTTGATTTTTGTGCTCCAGTTAGCGGGCCATTCTATCAGTGGATTATCAATGAAAAGAAGATTCAAAACGGTGTATTTGAAGAGGGAAAGATACTGGGTTGGGATGAAAAGGGGGGCTTACAAGGAAAATATGAAGCTCTTTCTCTGATGTATGAGTTGCTTGTTTCTCCAGATATCGATATGACAAGATTTGAACAAGCAGCTATGGAGATGAGAACTTGTTATCAACAACAAATCATCGATCGTTTTGGACAAGAGGCAATGCGTAGCTTAAGAAGCATCCCAAATATTACAGAAGTGCTAGAGGAATACGGGAAACTGACAGAGGAGATCCAAAAATCTTTGGAGGAGATTGCTAAAGAATGGGAAAGAAAACTTACGGAGAAAAGAAGTGAGATCACTTCCCTTATAAAAAAAAGCTACCCTTTGCAGGGCCCAGAAGGAGAAGTTCCCTATTCTAAAGAGTGGATCATGCATTGCGTAAGGCATGATCTTGCACAATCTGGAACATCTATTGAACTCAATGAATCGATTCGCGAGTTAGGGACGTTTGGAAGTATCTGCTGGACTGAGTTAGATTGTTTACGAAAAGGAAAAATAGAAGAGCTAGAGCAACGAATCAAAGAGTGTCTCGCATCTCAGTTTCCTATTCGAACAGAAGCGATGATTGCTACCTTGCAAAAAGTAAAAGATACTGTGGCAGCAAGCGGAAAGATTTTTGTCATAGCGGGGCTTGACCATTTTTGTGAGCCGCAAGAATGTCAAGACGAACGGTTTCGGCTCACTTCCTTCTATCGCTATCTTGAACAAGAAGCAATCGATGCAGTTGTGTTGTCACCAAGATATATTAATCCAGTAACTGAGAAGCAAGTTCGTTAGCAAGTTTTCTATCTACTGCACTATTGAGTTGAATGACTGTCTTCATGACAAGGCCCATCTCTTTTTTGGTCTTGGCTCCACACTCTGCAATTGCGCGTACAACGAGTTCTTTTGTTTCTTCAAGAGAAAGGGCCTTTGGTAAAAACTCTTGGACGATCAAAAGTTCTTGTTTTAACTTTTCAACTGTCTCGGGGCGGTTTGCGTTTTGTGCGTGCTCAAGGGCCTCTTGAAGGTTGCTGTAGTAGGTTTTAAAGAGCTTAATGACCTCTTCATCGGGAAGAGTGGCTCTTGCATCAGCTGCAAGAATTTTTGATTTGAGCATCCGAAATACTTCAAGACGAAGCATGTCTCTTGCTTTGATGCCCTCTTTGATCCCCTGATTGATCCGTTCTATGATGGTCGTCATTGTCTTCTCTTCAACGTAGGTTTTATAATGAGTATATCACTTACCTATAGTTTTTTCAAAAAGCTTCCCAAGGAGCAGGCGTTGGATATAAAGATCTGAAAAAGTCTTGAAGCAGCTGATCTGTTTTTTCACTTTTTCCTGTAACGGAATCTTCTAGACAAAAGGTGTGGGGAGGATTTTCCAGCAGTTGTTTCAAATCCTTTTGCAGTGCCTCTAAATGATCATCACCATGAAAGGAGAGCATCCGATTTGTCATTTTTCCCCGTTCTGCAAGGTTATGGTAGATCCAGACGTATTGTAAAAATCCATTGACGATATTGTAGTCGTCGTTAGTGCGGAAGCGATGAGAAGAGGTTATTTCAAAAACAAAAGGAAAAAGAGTCTCAGCTAAATTGATGAAAGACTTACGGAGGGCAAAAGGGGCGTGGCAGAGACGGTGACGTTTCTCTTTGACATAGAAAGTATCGAGAATGTGGTTGGAGTTGACCCATGCTTGCCGGTAAGAGCTTGCTTGTACTTCAGGATTGGGCGAGAATGTTCTTCCTTTTTCAAAGAGAACTTCTATTTTTCCATCGGGTGAGAAGAAATCTGTTGGAGTTACGGGTTTTCCTAAGAACACGTCGTCATTGAAATAGATAAAATGCTCAGAAAGTTCAAAAATTCTATGTAAATGGGATTCAATTGCTTGAGAATTGAACGTTGGGAGATCGTTTCTGTTTTTAAAAATATCGAGATGGTCGATCACTATGATTTGCGGATGGTCTAAGAGCCATTTAGGTCTTTGATTCATTGTCACAATATAAATATGGCGAAAGAAAGGGGCGAAACGAACAATCGATCGTAAGGAGAATTTTAGTTCATTATGTTCTATGTAGCGATTGTCTGAAGTAGCATCAATAGGTGCATTGAGAACGGAGTGGTCCCCAGGGAGATATGCTTGTTTAATCGCTCTCCATTGGGGGTCTTTCCCGTCGACCCAGAGATATACAATATCGATGGGAAATGGCATAGCATTCAAGTGGATAATACTGAGACATATGAGTAGTAGAGCATGTAACATAGCGCCAAAAGCAGGTTAAAAACGGCAAGAAGTTTATATGAAAAAAAATTTACTTAGCAAGAAAGAGTGGATTGGTACGTTGTTTTTTGGTAATAGGAAGTGATGCGTGAAAAACAAAGGCCGATTGTCGCTGTTATTGTCTCGGTGTTAGGGTATTTTTTCCTCGCCGCAATGGGCGCTTGCAGTAAACTCATTAGTTCAGAGACTTCCATTTGGACGATGCTTTTTTTTCAAAATTGGGTGAGCCTTTTTTGTATATCCTTAATTGTAATGAAAAAAAGGATCTCCTCACTTCGAACGCAAAGGTTGGGATTGCATTTTGCAAGAACAATTGGGGGACTTGGGTGCTTTTATCTTTTTTTTCAATCTCTTGAATTTATTCCACTTATCAATGGAATGGTGCTTTTAAATACAGCGCCGCTTTGGGTTCCTTTTGTCGTTTGGATATGGTTAAAAATCCGGATTCCTGGCCATCTTTGGTGGGGGATTTTAGTTGGATTTATTGGAGTCATTGTGATTTTAAGGCCGGGAATTGCCCCCTTTTCTTTAGGTTATGTATTTGCCTTAGGATCGGGGATTTTTCTTGGAAGCGCTCTTGTTGTTGTGAGTCGGCTTTCTCACACAGAACCGACTCATCGGATCCTTTTCTATTATGCTTTTTTGGGAACTCTTTTCATGGCGCCAGCTGGTTTTGCAATCCCATCATCACATGATTTCTTTTTGTTAATCGGGGTTGGCATTTTCATGTTCTTAAATCAGTTTTTCATTACGTATGGCTTCCAGCATGGAAAGGCATCTTTCCTTGCGCCTACAGTTTATACCGCGGTTGCCTTTTCAGGTCTTTTTGATTGGCTGATTTGGGATCATATCCCAGATCTTCTCTCAACACTTGGCATCCTCATTGTGATTGCTGGAGCGCTCATCTCAATCCATTTTGAGCTGAGATACCGAAAGAGGATTGAGGGAGCAAAGTAGCTTCTTGTATATACCGAAATGAATTCAAAAGTTGGTCGCCAGTCGCGTGAAAGCGCCGAAAATCGATCCAAAGCGCGGGGGGCAGTAGTTCTTGAGTACAGTTCCCCCGCGCGGATCGATTTTCGGCGGCTTTGACGCTGACTGGACAACCAGCTTTTGAATTCATTTCGGTATAACGGTAAAACTAAAATTTTCTGTATACCTTAGTAAAAATGAGACATTTCATGGTGGGGGATTGTGGACTCTTCAATTTTAAGAAGTTATTCTTTGCTGACAAAGCCTGGCATTATTTTCGGCAATCTGATCACAGCCGCTGCTGCCTTTATGTTTGGATCGAGGGGCCAGTTTGATTTTTCTCTATTTTCTTACACGGTTTTGGGGCTTGGTCTCATCATTGCTTCGGCTTGCATTTGCAACAATGTAATTGATCAAGAAGCTGATCGGATGATGGGACGGACAAAAAATCGCCCCCTTGTCAGTGGAGCTATTTCTACAAAGTCTGCTTTTTTAGCAGCTCTTTGTATGTTTGGCTTAGGGGCTCTTATTTTAGGATGGAAAAGTTTTCTTGCTCTTGTTGTTGCGCTCGTTGGTTTTTCAGTTTATGTGCTTCTTTATAGCTTTTGGAAATATAGGACCTATTTTGCAACGCTTGTTGGAAGTATAGCAGGGGCAGTTCCTCCAGTTGTTGGATATGCGGCGGCAAGGGGAAAATTGGATTTTGGCGCCCTTTTTCTTTTCTTAGTTTTGGTTTTCTGGCAGATGCCCCATTTTTTTGCGATTGCGCTTTTTCATTTTGATGATTATGCAAAAGCCTCGATTCCAACACTTCCCCATGAAAAAGGTGTGCTTCGTACAAAACAGGAGATGTTTTTCTATACGATTGGCTTTGCAATTGCAGCACTTGCCTTAGCCTTTTTGGATGGACTAGGGCCTCTTTATCTCGCTATTGCAGCTTTTTGTAGCGTGAGTTGGATTGCGCTTAGTCTGATCGGTTTTTGGGCAAAAGACGACGCTCTTTGGGCAAAGGCGATGTTTCGCTTTTCCCTCATCATCATCATGGGTCTCTCTTTTTCCATCGCTATCGATTCTATGATCTATAAATAGATCTCTCCCTTACGTGCCTGTGCCTCTGCCTGTGTCTGAATTTATCTACGCGCCATCTTAGACAAAATAGTGTGATCAAAATTTTAATCAGATGAAAGCTAATTTTTCGGGCACGGGCACGCACACGGGCACGGGCACGTAAAAAAAAGGCCGGAGGGAAATCCCCCCGGCCTTACGCACTTTAGAAGAGAGGGGGTGGATTAGTAATCCATGTCCCCGCCAACAGGAGCTGCTGCTGGTTTTTCTTGTTCTTCTTCAGTGATGATCGCTTCGGTTGTGAGGAGAAGTCCTGCAATTGAGGCTGCAAATTGAAGCGCACATCGCACTACTTTTGTTGGATCGATGATCCCTTTCTCAACCATATCGACAAAGAGATCTTCACGAGCATCGTATCCATTGTTGCCACCCATGGAGGCTACTTTTTGGACGATGATCGATCCTTCTTTGCCTGCGTTTTCTGCAATTTGACGAAGGGGATAGCTTAAAGAGCGGAGAATAATCTCTGCACCAATCTTCACATCGCCAGTAAGTTTTGCAATCAATTGCTCAAGTGCTGGAAGAGCGCGGATGAGAGCTGTGCCCCCACCTGGGACAATCCCTTCTTCAACTGCAGCTTTGGTTGCCTCTTTTGCATCTTCAACGCGATCTTTTTTCTCCTTCATCTCAATTTCAGTAGCAGCTCCGACTCGGATTACGCCAACTCCACCAGAGAGTTTTGCAAGCCGCTCCATGAGCTTCTCTTTGTCGTAGTCAGAAGTTGCCTGCTCGATTTGACGTTTGAGAAGAGCAATTCGGTCTTGAACTACTTTCTTCTCTCCTGCTCCATCGATAAGGGTCGTATCATCTTTTTTAACAATGACCTTCTTCACTTTGCCGAGCATATCAACAGTGACTTTCTCAAGTTGGAGACCAATATCTTCGCTGATAAATTGGCCGCCTGTGAGAATTGCGATATCCTCGAGCATCGCTTTCCGTCGATCTCCAAAGCCAGGTGCCTTGACAGCAACAACTTTTAGACCTGCACGGAGGCGGTTGACAACTAAAGTAGCTAGTGCTTCTCCTTCTACATCTTCAGCGATGACGACGAGGGGTCTTCCCGATTCAGCAACAGTTTGGAGAATAGGGAGGAACTCTTTCATCGAAGAGATCTTTTTTTCGTAGATAAGGACGTATGCGTTTTCATATTCGCAAACGAGTGTCTCTGCGTTGGTGACAAAATAAGCAGAAGAGTAGCCGCGATCGAAATTCATCCCTTCAACGACGTCGAGAGTTGTTTCGAAGCCTTTTGCCTCTTCTACAGTGATGGTTCCATCTTTGCCCACTTTTTCCATCGCTTTTGCAATGATCGCACCGATTTCTGCATCGCCATTCGCAGAAATTGTTGCAACTTGGGAGATCTCTTTAGAGTCTTTAATGGGTTTGCTAAGCTTTTTAAGCTCATCGCAAATCGTATTGACTGCAAGTTCAATCCCTTTTTTGATCTCCATTGGGTTTGCGCCAGCTGTAACATTGCGCAAGCCTTCAGTGTAAATCGCTTCGGCAAGAACAGTCGCAGTTGTGGTGCCATCGCCAGCTTTATCAGCTGTCTTGCTAGCCACTTCTTTGACCATTTGAGCTCCCATGTTCTCGTGCTTATCTTCGAGCTCAATCTCTTTTGCAACGGTCACTCCGTCTTTTGTGATCTTTGGTGCTCCAAATTTAGAGTCGATCACTACATTGCGCCCTTTTGGACCCAAAGTAACTTTCACAGCAGATGCTAACGTGCGCACACCTTTTAGAATTTTTTGGCGAGCGTCTTCCTTGAATTTAATATTTTTTGGTGCCATACTTTCCCTTCTTTAGTTATTCTTCAATCGTAGCAATGATATCATCAGCTTTCAGGACCATGTACTCCTTATCGTCGATCCACACTTGTTGGCCGGCGTATTTATCCATGAGGATTACATCTCCTACCTTTACGGAAATAGGAAGTACCCTTCCGTCATCAAGTGTTTTTCCTGGGCCAATGCTAATCACTCTTGCACTTTCCTGCTTCTTTTTTGCAGAATCAGGAAGAATGATCCCACCTTTTACCGTCTCTTGCGGCTCGAGTGGTTGGACAAGCACTCGGTTGCCCAGGGGTTTTAAAATAGTTTTTTTTGCGGTTTGGGTCATACGGTTTTTCTCCTGTTTGTCCAAATTTTTTAACCAGTCTAAATCTAGGAAGGAATATAACCAACTATGATGATTTTTGCAACAAGACTTAGCAAATTCTCTTTGAGATTGCTAACCTGCAGCGCGTTGCTTGCCTGTATAGGTGGGTATGGAATTACTAAACAGCTGATAATGAACGACTTAAAACTTTCTGGAGGGGGCATGCCCAAGAATAGATCTGAACTTAAAGTGGAAGAAAAATGGAATGTAGAGGCCCTTTACGAAAACCCCGATGCCTGGAGTCAGGAATTTGTCCATTTAAAGGGGGGTGATGGGAAGAGTAAGTGGCCAGAAATTGAAACCTATAAGGGGAAACTGAGCGATCCAAATACTGCCGCATCTTTTTTTGAGCTCTATTTTGGACTGGATCGGAAGCTCATGAAATTGCACACATACGCTCATTTACGGCTCGATGAGGATTTAGGAGATGATCGGTTCAAAAGAGATTACGGGTTAATTTCAAGCCTTATCCACGATTTTCAAGAAGAATGTTCTTGGGTTGAGCCTGAGCTTTTGAGTTTACAAGAGAAAGATTTTCAAACCTTGCAGCTTAGCCCCTCGTTGAACCCTTATCAGTTTTATCTTCAAAAGATTGGGAAGATGCGTCCTCATACCTTAACTGCGGAAATGGAAGCGCTTATGGCGTTAAGCGGTAAAGCGCTTGATACTTCTTATAAAGCCTTTAGCGCGCTCAACAATGCCGATCTTCAGTTTGAGCCTGCAGTGGATAGTGAAGGAAAAAAACACCCGTTAACAAATGGGAGCTATCTCTCATTTTTAAGAAATTCAGACCGTGAGTTGAGAAAGAGCGCTTTCCAGAATCTTCATAAAGGGTTTGAAGTTCATGCAAATACAATTGCAGAACTTTTAAATGGGCAGGTACAAAGCCACCTTTACCATGCAAAGGCAAGAAAATTTGGGAGTTGTCTTTCCGCTGCACTTTTCCCGAATCAAATTGATCCAGTTGTTTATGAAAATTTGATCGCTTCTGTAACAAATGCACAACCTTTGATGCATGAATATATCGCGCTTCGCAAAAAACTTTTGGGGGTAGAGGAGCTCCATTACTATGATTTGATGGTTCCTTTGGTTGAAAAAGTGGAAATTGAGATGAATTATCAAGAGGCGGCAGATGCTGTGATTGCTTCCGTTGCTCTTTTGGGTAAAGAGTACCAAGAGGATGTGAAAAAAGGGCTTGTGCAAGAAAGATGGGTCGATGTGTATGAGACGCCGAGAAAGCGCTCTGGGGCCTATTCTAGCGGTTGTTACGACAGCATGCCCTATATTCTAATGAACTATCAAGGGACGTTAAATGATGTCCTTACTTTAGCTCACGAGATGGGACATAGCATGCATAGCCTTCTTTCCCGCAAGAATCAATCATACATCTATGCGCAATACCCAATTTTCGTTGCAGAAGTGGCGTCTACTTTTAATGAACAGCTTCTTTTGAAGATGTTGAAAACCAAAGTCAAATCGAAAAAAGAGAAGGCTTACTTAATCAACTATGAAATCGAAGGGATTCGTGGAACAATCTTCAGACAGACAATGTTTGCAGAATTTGAGCTGCAACTCCATAGATGGGCAGAAGAGGGAGTCCCTTTAACGCCAGCTCTTTTAAAAGAGTACTATGTTGAGCTCAATCGCAAATATTATGGACCTGATCTTGTAATCGACAAAGAGCTTGCGATTGAATGGGCGCGCATTCCCCACTTCTATTACAACTTTTATGTCTATCAGTACGCGACAGGTTTAAGTGCGGCTATTTCTCTTTTCCAGCAAGCACAAGGGTCTAAAGAAGCGGTAGATCGCTATCTTAAATTTCTCTCTTCAGGAGGGAGCCGCTATCCGATTGATCTTTTGGCAACAGCTGGCGTTGATATGCGCACCACACAAGCTGTTGATGGAGCGATGCAAAAATTTCGGCAGCTCTTAAATGAGTTGAAAGAATGCTTAGACGAGTAATAGAAACTTGACGAAAAGGGGGAAGAAGAGAAATCTGTATACCGAGAGTGGTTCAAGAATCGGGAAAATGACAAGGAGGCGCCTTAAATTTGAAGCAGGCGAAGCCGATGCCGAAGCAGCCCAAGTTAAACACTTGGGCGATGCAGGCAGCTTCAAATTTAATGGCTGCCCGACGCTGTCAGAACCGATTCTCGAATCACGAGTGGTATATTCTTTTCTACTAAGAGGTTGAAGCGCATGGAAGTTTATAATATGGTTCCTGACTGGATTGGGATTTTAATTGCTGCTGTTCTCAACATGGCTATTGGTGCGGTTTGGTATTCGCATTGGCTATTTGGAGATCTTTGGCTTAAAATAACTAAGGAAAAAGAACTCCACTGGTTATCATGGAGAGCTTTGATCCAATTTGTGCCCTCTTTTGGGATCGCCTTTTTTATCGATTTTTTTGAAAGGCATTTAGGAGTGACAACGGTGACGGATGGGATGTTTGTCTCTTTTTGTTTTTGGCTTGGATTTGTTGCGCCAACGCAAGTCTCCTCTTTTCTTTGGGGGACAAGGTCTTGGAAGCTATTTGCCATTAACGGGAGCTATCGTCTCTTGGCCTTTCTTGTGATGGGAGGCTTGATCGCTTCATAAGATGTATTGACATCGAGAGGAAAGATCAATAGATAGAAAAACATGGAGAAAAGTAAAGAAACCATGCCCTCGTTTTGGGATTTTGACCCAACCAAGATGAAAAAACTCTTGATCATTACTTCATCGGGAGGAGGGGGCTTACTGCAGGCGGCAAATGCCAAAGAACAGGAGGCTCGTGCAAAAAATCCTCAGATCTCCATTGTGCGGAAAGATCTCTTAAAAGACTGGATGGGCGAGCGTTTTGGAAATTTTTGCACGCGAAGGTGGAATGAGGCGCAAATCCAAGGGGATGTCGAAGCGCTCCGGTTTCTTATCGCATCTCAGCAGTTTTTCGATTATTTCAGTTGGCCCCATCTTTTCCTCTGTACGCTCTATACTCTTTTCAAAGAGAAAGTGGATCATGTGATCGATACGCAACCGATTGGGACTTCTGCGATTTTAAAAGCACTGAGAATTTATAACGCCATCAAGAAGAAACGGGTCTATTTACAGAAAGTGCTCGTCGATCTTCCTACAAAAGCTGCCACCCATTTTTTCAAACCGATCAAAAGGTTGACGAAGAAGGATCGCCCTTATTTAAAACTGACAACCATTGCCCCTTTACTTGAGGAAGGTCAAACAGTGGACGCCTTTTGGCAGACAATGTGCCGTTTGACAAAACATGAGATCCATTACGAAGATCTGAATGTGAGAAAGTCTTTTCGCAAATTCCAAAACGTATCGCGAAGTGAAAAGGAAACATCTCTTCTTTTCCGTTTTAAAGGGGAAGAAGAGTTCTCCTTAATGCAAAAATGTTGGAAGAGAGGAAAATTAACAGGAAAAAGGGTGGGAGAACGAGAGCTGATTTTTTCTCTTTCCCCTGATGTTAAGCTGATTTCCATTGTGCTCGGGTCTCAACCTGCAAATGAGGCGACGTGGAACTATGTAAAAGAGTGGATTCAGATGGCAAAAGAGCCAAATTTTTGCAAAACACCCTGCGCTCTTTTTGTTTTTTGTGCAGAACATATTCCAGGTCAAAAAACGCTTCTTTATAAAGTGGCTGATTATATTGAGAATTTGAAAGAGTACCCTGAAAATTTCTCTGTTGTCCCCTTTTCTTTTCAGGATGACGATGTGATTGCTTCTCTTTTTCATCGCAGTGATATTACATGTACTCGCTCAGGGGGACAGACCGCGATGGAACTTATGGCGGTTAGCACAGGAGAGATCTGGATCCATTCTGAATCTAAAAAACAGGGAGCCCAATACCTTTCTTTAGATGAGTTACTTGAGGGAATTCCCGGTTGGGAAGCTGCTAACGCCCTCTACCTTCAAAAACTAAGGGGCGCTAAGGTAGTAACACCAGAGATATTTGTCCCTTCTGCTCGAAAAATTTTGCAGTGCGGTGCAGAGAAGGAAACGCTTTCTTGTGAGATCGCTTAGAGGTGTCTATGATGAGGATCAAAAAGGTAGTTTAAGAACGCCTCTGCTTTATATTCATGTTTTCCTGACTTATTAAAGAAAAAAGGTCTTAATTCCCCGATTGGGATTCCTGTTATTGCAGAAAAATGTTGAATGAGGTCATCCATACGCGTAGGATTTGCAACATCCATAGTTTTTGCAAATTCACTTACAAATAATGGCCATCGCACAATTGGATTTTGTATTTTAAATGCAATAAGGTCAGTTCTCAAATGGGGTTCCACGACGCAGATATGGAGACAAGTAGCAAGCGGATGAACTTCTTGAAGTCTTCGCTGTAGCTCTTGGAGTCTTAAGATATCAGAAGATTTTGCTTTTAATAGCTGAATCGTCTCTCCTAAAGCACCTTGTTGATCTTCCGTGAGGGCAAGTGTATTTGAGGGTTGACTTGAAGGATTATAAGTAAAAGCTGAAACAAAAGAGGCAATCGCTGACATATAGGTAACCCAAGTTATTCGTTCATTTTTGTTAATAAATTAAAGAAGAGACGAGTCCTTCCCAATCGCGAGCTGTAAAATAGGGATCGAGGAAAACAGGGGAGACTCCTACATCTTCTGAGAATGAATGGATGTACTGTTGTAGGGTTCCTTTTTGAGCTTCTCGATCTAAATTGACAGAGAGACCATCTTTACCCGTCATGAATCCATTTCTCTTCAAGGTATCTTCAAAGATCATCTTCAGTTGTGGCTTCACGTGTTTGATTGCAAAAGCGAGAAATTTCAGAGGGAAGACAGAATTGATCTGTGCGCCGAGATGTCTAACGTGGGGTTCTCTCCAGAGTAGAGTTGCGTAGTTATTCTCAGCGATGAAGGTAACAAGTTCTGCAATCTTACTCTGGTCCTGGTCTGTACAAGGAAGTTCCCTATAGGAAAGGTCTTTTTGGGGAATGATTTTTACAATGGCTGCCAATGGTTGTGGAGGGGGGGCATCGAAAAAGAACATAGTCACCTCAAAAAAAATCTAATATCGAGGAAAGATACTTAAATATCCATTTTCTACAAAGAAAAATATTCGCGAGTGGACTTTTGGAAGAACCTTTTTTATACTGCCACGAATGTGGCGACGTTTTCTTACTTTTTTTATGCTTGCTTTTTTCTGTGTGTTGATTGGGAAAGGGTGGCATTGGGCTCGAGATGGCTTTTCTCTCCGTAGGATTCAGTTTCCTTTAATGAAAGCAATGGAATCAGCTCCATTATCCGATGAGCTCAATGCAATGTTAGAGCAGCCCTTTTTTTATTTGGGGAGGGGGCATCAGAGTTTTGCTTTTTTGAGTAAAGATCAAAAATATGTCCTTAAGCTGCCGCGCTACGATATTTACCGTATGCCATTTTGGATGCGATCACTTCCCTTTTTAAAAGAAGTTCGCTTTACGTATTTGCAAGAGAAAAAACGGCGCTTTTCTTTCCTGATGAATAGCTTTATATTGGCAAATCAAGAAATGAAAGAGGAGACAGGTCTTCTTTTCCTTCACTTGAATGTGACGAAGAACCTTAAAAAAACGGTCTCTTTGGTCGATCCAGTGGGGAGAAGATTTGAGATGGATCTAGATCGGAGCGGTTTTTTATTGCAAAAAAGATGTGACCTTTTGATTCCTCTCTATTTGGAAGCAAAAAGGGAAGGGGACGAAGAAAAGAGAAAAGAGATCCTTAAGGCGGTTTTAACATTTCATGAAGAGCGTGCGCGCAAAGGGATTCATAACAAAGACCCCTCTTTTATGCGCAATATTGCATTTGTTGAGGGGCACGTGGTTCAGATCGATGTGGGAAGTTTCTACAGGCAAGAATCGCAAGATTTTCGCACTTCTTTTTCCAAGCACGCAGGTCATTTCCGAGATTTTCTTAAAGAAGAAGATCCAGAGATGGAAAGTTGGTTTTCAGAGCAAATTGAGGAAATATGTCAAAAATAAGAAGACTTTTTCTCCTTCTCCTTTTGGTTTTTTCTGTGCTTGCTATTCCCTCGCGATTTAAATTGTTGACTTATGGTTTTAAGTTAGAAAAATTGCAACTCAATCTTCCCTTTTCTCCACAGTGGGAGATAGAGCCGATCCTTTCAGAAGGGGAGTTAAAAAAGATTTTTTCCCAAACGTTTTTTTTCCTTGGGAAAGGAGCGCAATCTTATGTTTTTGAAAGTGAAGATGAGCAATATGTATTGAAGTTATTCCGTTTTGATCCGAGAAAACGCTCATTTACCGATAGAGAAAAGTGGGACATGTGGAAAGAGAAAAAAGCGATCTCCCTTTTTACCTCTTGTAAACTGAGTTGGGTGAGAGCAAGAGAGGAGACTGCCCTTCTTCACTTACACCTCAATCCTACATCGAAGATGCTGCCTGTCCTTAAGATTAAAACTCCTTTAGATCGCACGCTCCATTTGGAACTCGATCAGTACCGCTTTGCCCTTCAAAAGAAAGTGGTCCCTTTAGAAAAGGCGCTAGATGACGCTCTTACCGATGGAACACTTTCTTTGAAATTAACGTCTCTTCGCTCTTTATTAGAAGGACGAACAGAAAAAAAAATTCGCAATCGAGATCCAAGTCTTTGGCGCAATTTTGGTTTTTTGGGAAATCAAGCTGTTGAGCTCGATTTTGGCAACTATGACGATCGTCCCGATTTTGAAGATGAGAAGATGAGAAAAAAAGAGGTCGATCGTTACTTGACGCCTTTGCGCAAATGGTTGATGAGTCATCACATATCTGAATTGGATAACAAGTGATTTGGGCTTTTTGCAAACGCTACCCTTTGCCGATTTTTGCTCTTTTTGGCATTGCAGTTGGTGGTGGATTTTGGTTGTCCAAACATCTCAAAGAAGCAAATGGGGTATGGCTTGTCACTTTAGTTGTGGCGGGAGGGCCGATTGTTTGGCAAACCGTGAGGGGGATGCTTAAGGGTCAGTTTGCAGCTGATATTGTCGCTATGCTTGCGATCATTACTGCAGGATTAACAGGGGAATTTTTTGCGGGAGCCGTCGTTGTCTTGATGCAATCAGGAGGTGAGGCAATTGAAGCGTATGGCTTAAGAAGGGCCTCTTCTTCACTGACAGAACTTTTGAAGCGCGCGCCGAGCATTGCGCGAAGAAAAAGGGGAGAGCTGATTGAGGAGATTGATGTACAGGAAGTAATGCCCGGTGACCTTCTCATTGTGAGGACAGGGGAGCTTATTCCCGTTGATGGGACAATGACCCAAGGGGTTGGAGAGATCGATGAGTCGGCTTTGACAGGGGAGCCTTTGAGTCAGATGAAGGGAGTAGGGGATCCTCTTTTTAGCGGCACGATCAATCATGATGGGGCTATTGAGATGCGTGCAGATCGAATCAGCCAAGAAAGTCACTACGCCCGAATTGTTCAGATGGTAAAAAGGGCACAAGAAGAAAAAGCGCCCATTCAACGCCTTGCTGACCGGTATGCCGTTTACTTTACACCTTTTACTCTTCTTGTTGCAGGGATTGGATTTTTCCTCACACAAGATGTGACGATAGCGCTTTCTGTATTAGTTGTTGCAACTCCTTGTCCTCTTATTTTGGCAACTCCTCTTGCTGTGATTTGTGCGATTAACCGTGCGGCAGAAGCTAGCATCATTGTTAAAGGGGGCGCGCCTATTGAGCAAGTCGCATCGATTCAAGCAGCTCTTTTTGATAAAACAGGGACGATTACGTTTGGTACGCCCGTTGTTGAAAAAATTATTTCTTTAGGGACTTTAAGCGAGAAAGAACTCCTTTTTCGGGTGGGCGCTATTGAGCAACTCTCCTCACATTCTCTTGCTAAGGCAATTGTCGATTACGCCTTGAAAGAGTTTCATCACCTTCCCCTTCCCACCCGGTTTCAAGAGGTTGCAGGTTCTGGAGTTGAAGGGGAAATTGCGGGGGAATTCTATCGGATTGGGTCAGAAAAATGGTTACAAGAAAAGGTAGATCTCACTCAAGTAGCTTCTTATCGAAAGGCTGGAAAACGTCTGATCTTTATGATGAGTGATCACAAATGCGTTGGTTTTATCGTTCTCTCTGATGAAATCCGCCCTGAGGCAAAAACAATTGTTAAAAAGTTAAAAGAACTTGGAATCCAAACCATTGCAATGCTCACAGGCGATGATCGTATCTCTGCTTTGGAAGTTGCAAAAGAGGCGGGAATTGAGTGTGTTGAAGCAGGGCTTTCTCCTGAGGGGAAAGTGCTTCGCGTCAAAGAATATCGCACTCGCTACCCTTATGTTTTAATGGTTGGGGATGGGATTAATGATGCCCCTGCATTAGCAACAGCAACAGTTGGGGTTGCTATGGGCGCTCATGGGACAGCTATCTCTGCAGAGTCTGCAGATATCGTTCTTTTAGCTGATGATCTATCCAAGGTGACTGAGACAATTGCCATTGGGAAAAAGATGTTAAAAATTGCTAAGCAAAGCATTGGCATCGGTATGGGACTAAGTTGTCTACTCATGCTCATTGCCTTAACTGGCGACATTCCCCCTCCTTTAGGGGCGATGTTGCAAGAAATCATCGATGTCGCTGTCATCCTCAATGCCTTGCGCGCAAGATAGTTTATGGTTAGCTAAGGTTTGGTCGAAGAAGGCGACTTTATCGGGCTCATTTTCTTCAAGCCACTTGCGAAGGCGATGCGTGGCACTCCACCACTCTTTGTCTAGCCTTTTTTGTTCATGAAATCTTTCTTCTAAATAGAGTCTTCCTGGATCGAGTTGAATCAATTTGCCCTCGCAGATGCCGAAGTTGTCTTCAATCTCATGATCCCAATCTGCAATCCCTTTTTGGATCCGTTTGGCAACAAGACCTAAGTACTGCTCAATGCCCCATTCGGCAAGTGATGTAGAGAGTAAAGGATAAAAAGGTTCAGCTTTTCTTTGCACAACAAAAGGGTAATGGTTGAGATCGATAGAATGGGAAATTCCGATTGGGTCTTTGAATGTAAGAGTGGGGAGATTGTCAGATGGGCCTAAGTGGAGATAGAGAAGAGCCGTTTCGTCCTGCAACTCTTTTTCGGCGAGAAGATAGCTTTGTCGATAGAATTTGAGTCTCTCATTTTTTTTGCTAAATTCTTGTAAAAAGAGGTGAGAGAGGAGGGGGATTTGGAAGTATTTCCGTTTGAAGAATTTGATCACCCATTGTCCATCTTCACTGACAAAAGCAAAGGACTGCTTTCCTGAGCTTAGGTAGCGATAGGATTGGGAAAGAGCAATTTCTGTGATTTGATTGGGAAGAGGGGAGCAATCGGTGATGAAAGGTGCGCGGATTGCATATTGAGAAAAAGAGCGCTCTAAAAAAAAGGGGAAAATCAGAAGACAAAGTAAAAACAAACAAGAGATGAGACGACGCATAGGTTTAGATTCTAGAGCACTTGCCTATTTTCAGCCTATTTAGTACGATCGGCACTTCATACTTTTTTTTTGAGGATACCTCATGAAGTGGACAATTGGGCTGCTCCTTGTAAGTGTGGGGTTCGTGCAGTCTCTATTGGCAAGTTGTGCAGGGATCACGAATGCGAACACAAGTTATGTGTTTGTTCTTTCTGGGTACAGTGGGGGTGGGGCTTATTGTACAAGCGCATGCAGTCAAGCAACTGGCTCAGATTGTTACCAAACACTACCCTCTAACGCTTCTCAAGCAGTTCAGATTCCTGCGGGGACATGGGTGTATCTTCAGTATGATGTTTGTACAAACGTCTCCTATAACGATCAAGGACAGGCGCAGTGTGGAGGAAATATTGGATATATTGGACTCACCTTTGCAGGTTCTTCTGTGACGATCAGTTCCTCTGAGGGAGGGACCGCTTCTTTAGGAGCTCAAACAGGAGGCTATTACCCTGTTTACTTTACTCCCTCTTCCATTACATTTGGATTGGAAAATGCCACAAGTGAATATTACGTCTTTACGGGAGCATCGGGGAGCACCGATGCTGTTTGTAGCGGAGGAGCCTGTTATGCAACATTGAGTCCTGGAGCCCAACAATTTGTTGAGTTTGGCTCTTCTGGTTGGATGAATTTGCAATATGACGTGTGTGAGTCTGTTGTGTATAGCGATACGGGGGTTGCTTCTTGTGCCACTTGCACAGATCAGGGCAGTTTCGGGATTACGTTTACAAATCAAGGGGGATCGATCTCTAACAATTATAATGGGATTGCAACGATCACTTCAGTAAGTGGAAATGTTTCAAATGTTACTTTTTCCACTACAAATCCGCCATGTCCTTTAGGAACAACAATCCCAACCCCGCAAACCTACGCCTCAATTCCCTATCGAGGAGTGAACTTGGCAGGGTGCGAATTTCAAAGCTTTACTCCCCCTTGTGCTTGCGATGCGGTGTATTTTGCAGAGCGAGGTTGTAATACAATGAGAGTTCCTTTCCTATGGGAGTTTTTGCAAGCTGACACCCCATTGGGTGATCCAATCGATTTTACGCAAGGAGATGCTCTCACCTATTCTCAATTGGTGACAAGTCTAATAGATGCCGGAATCACAGTGATTATCGACATGCATAACTACATGCGTTACAATCCCGCTGCTCCAGGTCAAAATAATACAGGTCCTAACTATATCATCGGAGATACATCAGGAGGTGTGATTCCAGGGCCAACAGCTGATCAATATGCGATTGCTTGGGGCTCTATAGCAACAGAGTTTGGGACAAATGCAAATGTGATGTTCGACTTAATGAATGAACCGAATGATATGGTGACAGAGCTGATCTTAAGTAATTATAATACAGCAATTGATCATATTCGCGCTGCAGAGTCGCTTTTAGCTGGAGGTATTCATCATCGCGTACTTCTTGAGGGAAATAGCTACTCCTGTCTTGGCACATGGACGACAAGTGACTTATATGGGACCCCCAATTCTACTGTTTTTGTTCCATCAAATATTATCGATAGTGCAAACAACTATGTGATCAACGCCCATGAATACTTTAATGGTGACGGTAGCGCAAATCCGACAGGTCCATGCGGAAGTGGAGAGTCCACTTGCGTTCCTGCAGATACTATTTTGACAACTGAAAACTTCTCCTCTTTCCTTGATTATCTACACGAATATAGTTTGAAAGCGATATTGACTGAATTGAATGGGATTGCAAACGCAAACTGCGCACAATGCGTCTACAACTTTTTACAGGCAATTGGGGAAAATCCAGATACAGGTTCTGGTGGATTTATTGGATGGACAGGTTGGGCAGATGGCTCGTTTGAGACCTCTTATATCTTAAATTTAAGTCCTACATATGTCCTGACTGATGGTGTATATGTTCCCACGCCCGCCTACCAATTTGAGAATGGTTTTCAACCATTCTTAACACCTGTTGTGGAGTAGAAAGCAATGGATAAGGAGAAAATGGCAGCATGAAAAATGGGAACTACTACTTGTTACTCGCTTTAACTTTTTTTTCTGTAGGGAATTGCGCTATGGAGCGCTACCATTTGAGAACAGAAAGAGCGGTGCAAGAGCAACCTCCTTCTATCAACTACTTTTTTGATGCCTCTTTCATCTATTGGTATGCAAAAGAAGATGGATTGAATATCGGGGAGAGCGCATTTATCAATTCATCGGGAGTGCTCTTTCTGCCTGGAGATGGGCAGGTGTTTCAATCCTCTTTTTCCTATGCACCGGGTTTTAAACTTGCATCGGGGATAAAAGGGGAGGAGTGGAGTGTATATGCTGAATACACATGGCTTAGACCTCGCAACTCAGTGACTAGAAATGCACCCGCTTCAGGGACTACATTAGGAAGTGGCGTGTGGACAATTGATTCTTGGTTTTTACAAACAGGCCCTCTTTCAAAACCTGTGACAGGAACACGCCTTTCTTCTGATTGGGATTTAGATTTAAATATGGTCGATCTTCTTGCAGGAAATCCGCTGCATAAAACAAAGCACTTAGATTTTTTTGGATTCATTGGCCTTCGCTCTGCATGGATTGATCAGACACTCGCAATCAATGCTATAGAAGCTCTTGCATCAGCTGGTGGTCACTCTTTTTTTCCTTCTCAACCGATCACTTCGAGCAATAAATCGCACTCTTGGGGAATTGGTCCAAAAGGGGGAATTGATACCCGCTACTTACTCCCGCAAGGGTTCCGAATCGA